>JBJMUK010000076.1:0-6865 GCA_045811225.1 Sphingomicrobium sp.
CAGCGCGGATGACAATACGGCGGGGACGGCAAAGGTTGCGTAAGACTTGGGTCTGGTGGACGGCTTTGCCTGTGATCCTGTGCTGCCCAGGACAGGCCGGTGCGCAGGTCGTTGAACCGCCACCGGCACCGCTTTCCGACAGCTCGACCACGCCTGCCGAAACGATCGAATTCAGTGCCGACGAAGTCACCTACACCAATGAGACGGAGCAGCTGACGGCCGCGGGCAAGGTGCGCATGTCCCGCGAGGGGAATTATCTCGCGGCCGACCAGGTCACCTGGGATCGCAAGACTGGCAAGGTGCTTGCGCAAGGCAACGTGGTCGTCGTCAACCCGCAGGGCGACAAGCTCGTCGGCGAAAGCGTGGATTTGACCGACACCCTTCGCGACGGAACCGTGCAGAATCTCCTGCTGGTTCTGGAAACCGGGGGTCGGATCGCTGCGGCTAGTGGCACGCGCACGGGCGATGTGATTACTCTTCGGAACGCAATCTACTCGGCATGCGCGGTGACCACGAACACCGGTTGTCCGAAACGGCCCAGCTGGTCGATCAGTGCGGCGCAGGTCGTGCATGACTCAAGCACGGGAAAGGTGCGCTTCCGTGGCGGGCGCCTGCAGCTGCTTGGAATTTCGCTTCCGCTGCTACCGATCTTCGGCGTCAATACCGGCAAGGATTCCGGTGGCGCGACCGGGGTATTGGTGCCCGATGTCAGCATCTCCAGCCACAAGGGCCTGGAGGTCGCCGTTCCTTATTACTGGCGGATCGCCCCGAACCAGGACCTCACGGTCACACCGCACCTCTACACCCATGTGTGGCCGGGAATGGAGCTGAAGTACCGGCAGCTGAACAGCCTTGGCGCGTTCCAGCTCGGTGCCTTCGTGACTTACAGCCGGATCGAAAGTGCAGACCTCGAAAGCGACAAATATGATGGGCGCGGCTTCCGCGGCTATTTCGAAGGCAACGGCAAGGTTCAGCTCGACCCCCTGTGGAGCATTACGGGCGCGTTCCGCGTCGCGACCGACAAGACGGTAACCCGCCGCTACGACATCACGCGTGACGACCGGCTGCGCAGCTTCATCAATGCGGAACGGATCGACACCGACAGCTATGTCAGCATCGCCGGATGGGCGTTCCAAGGCCTTCGCGTCGACGATGTAGAAAAGCGCATCCCCATCGCTTTGCCCGCCATCGATGCTCGCTTTCGTCTCGACGATCCGATCAGCGATGGGACGATCGAGATCCAGGGCAACAGCCTGTCGATCCTGAGACTTGAAGGACAAGACACCCAACGCGCGTTCGGGAGCGTTCGTTGGGACCTGCGCCGCCTCACGCCGATGGGCCAGGAGCTGACGCTGACCGCCTATGCGCGTGGCGACCTCTACCACACGAACAATTCGGCTCGCACTGATGTCGCTCTGTATCGTGGGGAGGACGGCTGGCACGCCCGCGGCATCGGCGCCCTCGCCGCCGACATGCGCTGGCCTCTGATCGGCGCCGCATTCGGCGGCATCCAGCGCGTGACTCCCCGCGTCCAGCTGGTGCTGACGCCGCCGACCAAGAATCTCGTCATTCCCAACGAGGATGCGCGTGCCGTCGACCTCGAGGACAGCAATCTGTTCGCGCTCAACCGCTTCCCTGGCTACGATCGTTGGGAGGACGGCTCACGCGTCACCTACGGGCTGGAATATGCGCTCGATCGGCCGAACCTGTCGATCAGCACGGTCGTAGGGCAAAGCTACCGCCTGACCCGAGATCCCAGCATCTTTCCGGAAGGCACCGGCCTGACGGATCGACTGTCGGACATCGTCGGCCGGACGCGAATTCGTTACGGCCGCCTGATTGACATCACCCATCGCTTCCGGGTCGACAAGGACAATCTGGCAGTGCGCCGGAACGAGTTGGACCTGACCCTCGGATCGACCCAGACCTATGTCCAGATCGGCTATCTTCGTCTCGACCGGAACATCGATGAATCGATCGAAGACCTTCGTGACAAGGAAGAGCTTCGGGTCGCCGGGCGGATCAAGTTCGCGCGCTATTGGTCCATTTTTGGCGCCACCGTCGTGGATCTCACCGGCCAGCGCGAAGACCCGCTGTCACTCGCCGACGGATACGAACCGGTGCGCAATCGACTGGGCATCCTGTACGAGGACGACTGCTTGCAGCTTGGCGTATCGTGGAGGCGCGACTATGAGCGGATCGGGACCTTCCGGAAGGGAAGCACTTTCTCGATCAGCTTTGGGCTGAAAGGGCTGGGGCGCTAAGCCTGCGTTCAGCGGGCGCGAGTAATGCAAATTCCAATAGTCGGCTGAAACAGCAAGGGAATCATCTAGGTGGCTGCAGGTTTGTTCAAGTATTCGGCCAGCGCGTGTGGCGCTGTCGCAGCCATCGCAATTGCGCTCGCCGCCTCGGCCAGCGCGCAGCAGGCTGCCGCACCGGTCGCGCCGAATAGCACCAGCGCCTTGCGCCTTCCTGAAAATCCGCAGGTCTTCGGCCAGTCCATGCCGTCGGTCGTCAAGGCTACTGCGATCGTCAACGGTGACGTCATCACCCAGACCGACATCGATCAGCGGCTTGCGCTTCTGCTCGTGTCCAATGGCGGGAAGATTGCGCCGGAAGAGCTGGATCGCGTGCGCCAGCAGGTGCTCCGCAACCTCATCGACGAGTCCCTCCAGATTCAGGCCGCGAAGGCTGAAGAAATCACGATCAAGAAGTCGGACGTCGACAATGCGCTGCAGCGCGTTGCGGCAAACGCGAAGCAATCGCCGGACCAACTTGCCAAGATGCTTGAGCAAAGCGGTTCCTCCATCAAATCCATTCGTCGGCAGATCGAAGGCGAAATCGCCTGGCAGCGCTTGCAGCGCGCAAAGATCGAGGACGACGTCAGCGTTGGCGACGAAGAAGTGAAAGCAGTCCTGGAACGGATGACGGCTGCCAAGGGGCAGCAGGAATTCCGCGTTTCGGAAATCTTCATGTCCGCCACCGCTGCAAACCAGGCCGAGGTGATGGCGAAGGCCTCGAGCGTTCTTGAACAGCTTCAGAAGGGTGGTTCATTCGCTGGCTATGCACGCCAGTATTCCGAAGCTTCCACGCAGGTCGTTGGCGGAGACCTGGGCTGGGTCCGACCTGAGCAGCTTCCCGAGCCCTTGGCGGCCGCAGTTCGTAGTCTCAATCCAGGTCAGGTCAGCGCTCCGATCCCGGTCCCGGGCGGCGTGTCGATCATCGCGCTTCAGGATACACGCAAGGTTCTTACGGCCGATCCGCGCGATGCCGTGCTGAGCCTTAAGCAGGTCTCTGTATCCTTCCCCAAGGGCATTTCTCGCCAGCAGGCCGAAGCGACAGTCGCAAGCTTTGCGGAGGCCGCGCGTAACGTCGGCGGCTGCGGCGGCGCCGAGCGCATCGCAGCACAGTTCAAGGGCGAGCTGGTGCAAAGCGACCAGATCAAGATCCGCGATCTGCCCGTCGCGCTGCAAAACCTGATGCTTCCGATGCAGGTTGGACAGGCAACGCAGCCGTTCGGGTCAATCGAGGACGGAATTCGGACGCTCGTCATCTGCGGCCGCGATGAAGTGGCGCCGGACCAGCCGACCTTCGACGACGTTTACGCGCAGCTGAACGAGCAGCGGGTCAACCTCCGTGCACGCCGCTACCTGCGCGATCTGCGGCGCGATGCGGTGATCGAATTCCGGTAGGACCGGCAGCGCGATGACGCGCTATTCGGACGCCCCGATCGCCATTTCATTGGGCGACCCTGCCGGCATCGGTCCCGAAGTCATCGCCAAGTGCTGGGACCATCGCGACCGGTTCAACCTGCCGCCGTTCGTAGCCGTTGGTGACCCGCGAGCGATTGCGGCCATTTGGGACGGACCGATTGAGGTGATCGACGATCCCCGGCACGCCGGCGCGGCCTTCAGCTTCGCACTGCCCCTGATCCAGATCGCTTCCGCAGAAGAATCTATCATTCCCGGCCACCCCACGGTGCCCGGCGCCCATTGTTCGCTGGACTCGCTGGAGCTCGGCGTCGGCCTCGCCAGGTCCGGCTCGGCCGCAGCGGTGGTGACCGGACCGGTCGCGAAGCAACAGTTGTACCGCGTGGGCTTCGCGCATCCGGGTCAGACGGAGTTCGTTGCGGAGCGATGCGGCGTGTCGCAGTCTAACGTGGCGATGATGCTCGCTGGCCCGACGCTCCGAACTGTCCCACTGACCACGCACATCCCGTTGGCGGACGTTCCCGGGCATTTGTCCGTCGGACTTATCGAATCTCGCGCCCGGTCAGTTCTGCGCGGCCTGCAACGCAATTTCGGAATCGATCAGCCGCGGCTCGCAATTGCAGCGCTCAATCCTCACGCGGGCGAAGGTGGTGCGCTAGGACGGGAGGAGATCGACGTGATCGCGCCCGCGGTGGCAGCGCTCGCTGCCGAAGGCTGGCGCGTAACAGGGCCCCACCCTGCCGATAGCCTGTTCCACGAAGCTGCCCGCGCCAAGTACGACGCTGCGCTCTGCATGTACCACGACCAAGCCCTGGTCCCCTTGAAGGCCCTGCACTTCGAAGACGGGGTGAATGTGACCCTGGGTCTACCGATCGTTCGCACCTCGCCCGACCACGGCACAGCCTTTGATATCGCCGGGCAGGACAAGGCCGATCCCAAAGCGATGGCAGCAGCGATCCGGATGGCGGCCGAATGTTCCGTGTACCGTTTAGAGGTGGTGTGACAACCGCCGAAGAACCCCTTCGGGATGTCATCGCCCGTCACGGCCTTCAGGCAAGCAAGGCGCTGGGACAGAATTTTATTCTCGATCGGCAATTGCTGAGCCGGATCGCTGCCGTTCCGGGAACCTTGGCGGGCGAGACCGTGTATGAGGTGGGTCCTGGCCCGGGTGGGCTGACGCGGGCGCTGCTCGATGCGGGCGCGCGGGTCACCGCTGTCGAACGTGACCGGCGCTGTTTACCGGCACTCGCCGAACTTCACGAGCACTTCCCTGCGCTCTCGGTCATCGAAGGTGACGCGCTCAAGATCGACGAAGAAGCCGTGCTCGGCCGCGGCGCGCATGTTGTCGCGAACCTGCCCTACAACATTGGCACGGCGCTCCTGCTTCGATGGCTGGAAGCCGATTGGCTGCCATGGTGGTCCTCGCTCACCTTGATGTTCCAGAAGGAAGTTGCGGAACGCATCGTCGCCCCGGCCGGGTCGGACGCCTACGGACGCCTTTCAGTGGCGGCGCAGTGGCGTTGCAAGGTGCGAGTCGCCATGACCGTGAACAGGTCGGCGTTCGTCCCGCCTCCGAAAGTGACCTCTGCAGTGGTCCACCTCACTCCGGCGACGCAGCCCGACGGAGTAAATCCGAAAATCCTGGCCAAGGTCACTGAGGTCGCATTCGGTCAGCGTCGGAAGATGCTGCGATCTACGCTGAAGGCCATGCCGGGGGCTATCGATGCGTTGAACGCGCTCGGCATCGACCCTGAGAAGCGGGCGGAAACGCTGACTGTGGAACAGTTCGTCGCGCTCGCGCGCACGCTTTCCTAGTCCGACTTGGTCTTGGTTACCGGCTTTGCGGCTGCCACTGTCGGGCCGCGACTAACCGCCTGCGACAACTCCGTCAGTGGAGCGCAACCCTGCGGGCACAGACCCTTGAGCTTCTGAAGGTTGGCCTGAGCCCGGGCGGTGGCGCCAAGTTCGACCATCGCCTCACCCTGCACGGCAATCGCGTTCTGATCGTTCGGATCCAGCAGCAACGCCTTCGCAGTCAGACGAACGGCCTTGCCGTAAAGCTTCTGCTTCTCCGCCACTCGAGCGAGTGACACGAAAGCGCCGCGATTGCGGGGATCAACTGCCAATGCCGTTTCCAGCAAATCGGAAGCCTCGTTGAACTTCCCGGCGCTATACAGGGCCTCGCCCTGCTTCTGCAGCTCGACAGACTTCGGCGTGATCTGGTCGTCGGTTTTCTGCCCTGCAACGGGCGCCGCAAGCGCGACGGCGGCCAAACCGATCAGGAAAACACCAGGTTTAGTCGGCATTTCAGTCTCCAAGTCACCGCAGCCTTAACACGGCCGAACAAATCGCGCGACGAAAAAGCCGTCGGTCTGGTCATGGGCGGGAGTAAGCAATCTACCGACGCCATCCATGCGCCCGCCATGATCGAGCGGATCCTGCGCAATCCATGATGAATGGCGGCTGAGGAACTGATCCGCCTGAGCGCGCCCTTCGGCAGTCAGCAGGGAGCAAACGGCGTAAACGAGCCTTCCGCCGGGCCGCACCATTTCCGCCGCAAGGTCGAGCAGGCCCGACTGGATGCCCACGAGCCGGTCGAGCCGTTGGGCAGTTAGCCGCCAACGCCCTTCCGGATTGCGTCGCCAGGTCCCGCTTCCGGAACAGGGTGCATCGACCAAGACCACGTCAGCCTTCGCCCGCCAATCGGCCAGTTCCTGCGCTTCATTGGGAGGGTTGAGCAGCCGCGTCTCGATTCTGGCTCCTGCACGCTCCGCACGCGGATGGGTCCGTGACAGTCTGGCAAGATTGCTGTCGGTCGCGAGGATCGCGGCCCCCGGCGCCGCAGCCGCAAGCGCGAGTGACTTCCCTCCGGCCCCGGCACATAGATCGAGCACATGCTCGCCGTCGGCAGTCGAACAGGCGAGCGCGATCAGCTGACTTCCTTCGTCCTGCACCTCCACCAGGCCCTGAGCGAACGCGGGCTGGTCATCGACACGGCTGTTAGGAGCAAGCCGGATGCCCCAGGGGCTCAGGCGTGTCGGTACGCCGTTGGAGAATTCCTGGAGCAATTGCTCGCGGTATGCGCGCGCGACGTTCACCCGCACGTCGACGGGCGCGCGTTCGAGCAGTGCGCCCCATTCGCTTTCGTCGACATG
>JBJMUK010000077.1:0-6984 GCA_045811225.1 Sphingomicrobium sp.
GCGCCCCTTGGCGTTCTTGCAGTCCAAATCTCTCAGCATTCGATACCCTCAACGCAACAGAACAATACCCGCCCGATACCCGCATCTGGTAAGGGACTGGACGGGAACGGGTGAGCCCCGTTGAGAACTTGTTACAGAGAGAAAAATGCGATTTGCAAGGGTTCTGAGAACCCCTGCAATCGCATGAGATTGGGTGGTGGTGACCCCTACGGGACTCGAACCCGTGTTTTCGCCGTGAGAGGGCGACGTCCTAGACCGCTAGACGAAGGGGCCGCGCGGAAGTGCCGGCCATATGTGGGCTAGGAGGCCCCTAGTCAAATCACTCGAAGTTCAGGCGTAGAAAACACATCGCAACGGCCCCGCTCGACGGGAAGATCGCGCAGCTGCAGCCAGCGAAGGACCCGTTGAGTCGGCTCGCCAAAGCCTGCTCATCCGCGCGTGCGGGACCTTGTCCGATCCCGGCGTCGTTCGAAGGCTAACTGCGCTCCCGCAGGTAGCGCATCAGCTCCGCAAGCGTAGACTCCATCTGATCCTGCATCTGCGAAACCAGTTCATTCTCGCGCATCCCGACATGGTCGAGCGGCTTGGAATAGCTGTCCGAGAAGGACTTGAGATCCTCCTCGTCGAAGACGCCGCGCGCAACGAGCTTGGCCAGGATGACAAGCAGTCCGTTGGTATTGGCGATGGTTCCGGCCACAAGGGCCTCGTCCACCATCGACAATTGCTTGGCGCTATCGGTTACCTCTTCTTCGTCGGGGATCATGAGTGGCATAGTGACGCTCTCTACGCCCGAGGCAAGGGCTTGGGTCCGGCATATTTCGCAAGCTCGTCCCAAACCGCTGCCTTCTGATCGAACGGGCGCGTGTTGGCCGCACTCGATGAGGGAAGGTCGAGAAGGGTGACTTCAAGCGCGCCACTCAGCAGTCTGCGGCCGGCGGATGCCGCGCTTGCACCGTTGAAAGCAATTGCTCGCACGTGCCGATATTCCTCAATGAGCGTGGCAAGCGGATTCAGGATCTGCGCGCGGATCGCCTGATCGAGACTGCCGGTGCGGCTTGCGGAAGCGATCACATCCCAAAGTCCGACCCTTCTTTGCGCGAGCCGATCGAGACGATCGTCATAGGGCAAGTTCGCCAATGGCTCGTCGAGAGCCCGGCCGAGCAGACGCCAGAACTGGTTGGTCGGGTGCGCGTAATAGGTGGCAGCTGCGAGCGAAGCATCGCCGGGAAGGCTCCCGAGGATGAAAAGCTGCGCGTCCGGCCGAGCGATCGGCGGCAATCCTTGCTTGATCGCGTGCATGCCGTCGTGTTGCCTTTGCGAACCGCCTCTTTAAGGGAATGGCCGTGCAGCCAACTGACCTTCGCATTGCCCTGTTCTCGGGCAATTACAACTACGTCCGGGACGGCGCCAACCAGGCACTGAACCGGCTCGTCGAATATCTCCTGCGCCAGGGCGTGCAGGTGCGCATCTATGCGCCCAAGGTCGAAAAGCCTGCGTTCGAACCCGTCGGGGAGGTGGTCGGCGTCCCTTCCTTCCCGATCCCCTTTCGTTCGGAATACCGGATGCCGCTGGCGCTGACGCGTAGCGTTCGCCGCGACCTGGCAGACTTCAATCCGAACGTGATCCATATCGCCAGTCCCGACATCGTCGCGCATCGCGCGGTGAGCTGGGCACGCGCACGCAAGATCCCGGCGGTGGCGTCGATCCACACGCGGTTCGAAACCTACCTTGCCTATTATCACCTTAACTCACTGGAACCTGCCGCGCGGGCAATCCTGCGCCGGCTGTACGGCCGCTGCGACGCCATTGTCGCACCAGCGGAGTCTACGGCCGCAGTCCTTCGTGCGCAGCGAATGAACCGCAACATCGCGATCTGGTCGCGGGGCATCGACCGAGCGCAGTTCAATCCTGATCGCCGTGACATGACATGGCGGCACGAACTGGGGATCGCCGACGACGAACTGGCCGTCGCTTTCCTTGGCCGCATCGTCATGGAAAAGGGCCTAGACGTATTCGCGGGTGCCTTGAACGCGCTGAAGGAGCGGGGAGTGCGGCATCGCGTCGTCGTGATTGGCGACGGCCCGGCGCGTCCTTGGTTTGCACAACAATTGCCGGATGCAATATTTGTCGGTCAGCAAGTGGGTACCGAACTTGCCCGCGCTTTGGCGAGTACCGACCTGCTCTTCAATCCGTCGATCACCGAGACGTTCGGCAACGTCACCTTGGAGGCGATGGCTTGCGCTCTTCCGGTCATTGCCGTGGTGGCGACCGGGACCACTAACCTGGTCCGGGACGGGGAGAGCGGCATGCTGATCGAGCCTGGCGATACCGAGGCCATGGCCGACGCACTGGAGCTTTACGCGCGGGATCCCGAGCTTCGCCGGGAGCACGGCCAGGCCGGGCTTGCGTTCGCCAAGACGATGGACTGGGACACCATCAACTCGGCCGTTCTGAGAGTGTATGAGCGGGTGATCGAGCGCCGCGCGAGGCTAGCGCGCCTCACCCGCCGATAGTCATTTCACCCGTTCGATGCGCTGCGCAGCCTCGTCGAGTATCGCGGCCACTTCGTGCAGCAGATGCTCGTCGAGCCCGTCGCGGCCGATCCGGTTACCGAGCGCCGTCATCAGGTTACGCACGGCGCGCCCGATCGGCGGCCCGCCAGGATGATGCTCGGGAGGCGCAATCTGCTCGAGCCGTTCGAACAGGGCTTCGACCTCGTCGCTCTTCTCCTCGAGGTGCGCTCGGCCATCGTCGGTCACCTGAAACGGCTTGCGGGATCCTTCGGAATCCGCCTCTTCGATCAGGCCCATGTCTTGGAGCAGCGTCAGCGTTGGATAGATGACGCCGGGGCTAGGCGCATATTCGCCGCCGGTCAGTTCTTCGATGGCTCGGATGAGGTCGTATCCGTGGCGCGGCTCATCCGCGATGAGCTTCAACAGCACGAGGCGGAGCTCCCCGCCTTCGAACATTCGCCGACGACCGCCCCTGCCGCCGCGTCCCCCGCGACCACTGCGCGGATCATCGCCGAAATCGAACTCGAACGGGCCAAACCGTCCTCGTCCGCCACGCATTGCGAACAGGCCCTGCAAAGCGTCCAGCCCTTGCGGCCACCCGCCGCGGGGTCCGCAGCCCTGCCAATGTCCATGTCGCATAATTCTCTCCTCCTTTAGATGTGTCTAAGATATATCTGAGTAACATCGAAGGCAAGAGGCTGGTGCAATTCGTCTCATGCGGCCTAAGAGACCGCATGGCTGACTTGTTCGCGGATGAGGAGCGCGCGGCGCAAAGCGGCCGCACCGCTCCTGCGGCAGACGCGCCACTTGCCGACCGGCTGCGCCCCGCTGGCCTCGACGAGGTTGTAGGTCAGGAACATTTGACCGGTCCGGAAGGCGCGATCGGTCGGATGGTCGCGGCTGGGAAGCTCAGCTCCATGATCCTTTGGGGGCCGCCCGGTACGGGAAAGACGAGCATTGCTCGCCTGCTTGCCGATGCGGTCGGCCTTCGGTTCGTCGCCATCTCTGCCGTCTTTTCAGGTGTCGCCGATCTCAAGAAGGTCTTCGCCGAAGCGCAGACTGCTGCACGGGCCGGGCAACGCACATTGCTGTTCGTGGACGAGATTCACCGCTTCAATCGCGCGCAGCAGGATGGATTTCTGCCCTATGTCGAGAATGGGACCGTAACACTCGTCGGGGCGACCACCGAAAATCCCAGCTTCGAACTGAACGCCGCTCTCCTCTCCCGCTGTCAGGTACTAATCTTGCGCAGGCTGGATCATGAGGCGCTGGGGCAGTTGATCGGACGCGCCGAAGCCGAAGTTGGGCAGGCGCTGCCCCTCACCCCGAATGCGCGCTCGGCGCTAGTCGCAAGCGCCGACGGCGACGGGCGCTTCCTGCTGAACCAGGTCGAGACGCTCTACGACGTCGCCCTGGACGAACCGCTAGAGCCGGCTGGGCTTGCTGCGCTCCTGCAACGGCGCGTGGCGGTCTACGACAAGGATCGAGAGGGGCACTACAATATCATCTCGGCGCTCCACAAAAGCCTGCGCGGTTCGGACCCTCAGGCCGCCCTTTATTATCTCGCTCGGATGCTCGTTGCGGGGGAACAGCCGCTTTACGTCCTACGGCGCCTGGTGCGCTTCGCATCGGAGGACATCGGCCTCGCCGACCCGCAGGCCCTCGTGCAATGCCTGGCGGCCAAGGACGCTTACGATTTCCTAGGTTCGCCCGAGGGTGAACTCGCCATCGTTCAGGCCTGTCTCTATTGCGCGACGGCGCCCAAATCGAATGCCGCCTATGTCGCGCAGAAGGGAGCATGGCGAAGCGCGAAGGACACCGGATCGCTGATGCCGCCGCAGCACATCTTGAATGCTCCGACCAAGCTGATGAAGGACATCGGCTATGGCGAAGGCTATGCCTATGACCATGACGCGGACGAGGGTTTTTCCGGGCAGAATTACTGGCCCGAGGAGATGAAAGCGGAAACCTTCTACCGGCCGACCGATCGCGGCTTGGAAGCACGCATTTCAGAGCGCATTGCCTTTTGGGACTCGATGCGGCTCAATCGCGGCACGGATGATGGGCCAGCCGAACAGGGAGGGTAAGAATGTACCAGAGCAATGTGCCGACCGCTTACTGGCGGGATCAACTGGTCCTGTGGGGACCAAGAGTGCTGTTCGCGATCCTCATCCTCATCGCCACGCACTTCGTTGCCAAGGCGGTGCAATGGGCGGTTGGCAAAGCGATTGACCGGTTCCCGGTACTCAAGCGCCATCCCGACGCGGGAACCGAGTCCGTCGGCACGGAGCTGGGGCGCCTTGCTTATTGGCTGGTCTGGCTCGTCGGCCTGATCGCCGCATTGCAGCCGCTCGGCCTCTCCGGCGTGCTGACGCCGGTCACTAACCTCACCAACGAAGTGTTCGCCTTCCTGCCCCGCCTCCTCGGCGCCTGCGTGTTCTTCTTTGCGGGGTTGATCCTTGCACGCATCGTCCGGCACATCATCGAAGCGGCTTTGGGTGCACTCAACCTTGAACGCCTGCTCGGACGCGCCGGGATCAGCATCGGTGACTCACCTGTGGCCGTCGATCAAAGCGGCGTTGCAAGTGAAGGCGCCGCGCCTGCGCGCAGCTCGATCGCCAAGGCGGTGGCAGTCACCGTTTCGGCAATCATCATCATCTTCGCAGCAATCGGCGCGCTGCAGATCCTGCAGGTGTCGGCAATTTCGGAGCCGGCAACCGCGATGCTCCAGTCGATCGCCCTCGCCATTCCGCAGGTGATCGCCGCTCTGCTTATCATTGCCATCACCTTCCTCATTGGACGGTGGGTGAAGACATTGCTTGAAACCGTCCTCCCTAGTCTCGGCTTTGATCGCACTGTCGCTGCGCTCGGCATCATGCCCGCGGCCACGACGCCATCGCGCATCGTCGGCACCATCGCGATGACAGCCGTGATCCTCGTCGGCCTGATGGAGGCCGCGCACAAGGTTGGTGGGGACTCCAGCGCCGCGCTGTTGCTCCAGATCACCGAGCTTGGCGGCAAGGTCATCTTCGGAACCGTCGTCATCGTCGTCGGAATCTTCCTGGCCCGCATTCTGTCGAACCTGGTCGGGAGCTCGACCGGCGAAAGCGGCTACGCACAGACCATCGTCAAATATGCGATCATTGCCTTGTTCACTGCCATCGGCCTCACCTTCATGGGCCTTGCCGACCAGATCGTAATGATGGCGTTCGGCCTGATCCTGGGCTCCGCCGCCATTGCAACCGCGCTGGCATTCGGGCTTGGCGGACGTGACGCGGCTGCGCGGATGCTGGAGGAATGGCAGGTCCGAAACGCGCCACTGGCACCGCCGCCTCCGCCGCGGATCCCGAAGGTTGTTGCTCCGGAGGACGACCGGCAACCGCCTCTCGTGTGAGCAGTCGCTTCGCGGCTTTTGTCGCCATCGATTGGTCGGGCGCGAAGGGACGCAAGCACAAGGGCATCGCCATCGCGGAAGCGCAAGGCGATGCCCCTCCGCGCCTGATCCGCCCCGGCCACACGTGGTCGCGTGAGGAAGCGCTCCACTGGCTGCTGGACCGCGCCGCCAAGAAGCCGACCCTGTTCGGGTTCGACTTCAGCTTCGCCCCGCCGCTTATCGAACGCGGCGAATATCTCCCGGGGGAAGCGGGTGTTCCTTCAACCGCGCGCGAATTCTGGGGCTACGTGGACGAGCGATCTGCCGACGAGGATCTCGGCGCCGCCACCTTCCTCGAACAGGTGCATCGCGCACATTTCTACTTTGGTGTCGCGGACGGGGTGAAAGCGAACTTCGTTCGGTTTCGCCAGTGCGATGCGCAATTGAACCGGCAGGGCGGCCGCAAGACTGCAAGCGCCTACGACGCGATCGGCGCGGCGCAGGTTGCAAAGGCAAGCTTCTCGGGAATGCGGCTTCTCCACCGGCTCGATGGCAAAGTAGCAATCTGGCCGATGGATGAACTGCCAGACCGCGGCAGCGTAGTCGTGGAAATCTACACCCGCATCTACCTGCGCCGCGCAGGCATGAGCGGCAGCAAGCTGCGCACCCGTGCCGACCTCAACCTGGCACTCAAGGGTCTCGGCAGCAAGCAGGTGCGGCTGAACTTCGAGCCGAACGACCACCAGACCGACGCACTCGTGACTGCGGCAGGGATGCGCGCACTCGCCCGCGACGCTCGTGCTTTCCGCCCGGAGGCGATGACGGATGAGATTGCGCGCAGCGAAGGCTGGACCTTCGGCGTGCTCTGACGCAAATGGCGCGCAAGCCGGTTTAGCTCAGTTGGTAGAGCAGCGGTTTTGTAAACCGAAGGTCGCGGGTTCAAATCCTGCAACCGGCACCAAAAAATCCACAATCACGGGAACATGCCTAGGCGGGTCGTGGGCACGCCGGCAGACCCGGCAGCGTTGCGATTGCGCGCGGCTGAGGCACACGCCGCTGGGCCCTAAGCCTTGCGCATCACCGAGGCGGGCGTGATCT
>JBJMUK010000078.1:0-4888 GCA_045811225.1 Sphingomicrobium sp.
CGCGGGCGTCGCCCAATTGACGATCCAGTTCGTCGATGCGGGCACCGCCTTGCTCGATGGCCGCCAACTGGCCGCGCATCTGTTCTCCCAGTGCAGCCAGGCGGTCAGCCTCAACCCGGTGCTTGCGGGCAAGCGCGCGTATGTCGAACAATCGCGCTTCGATGGCGTCCAGACGGGCCGGATCGAACACCAAAGCGTCCGCAGCACGCGCGAGACGGTCTTCCGCTTCGCTGGCTTCGATCAGAGCCCGGTCGAGCGATGCCAAGGCCTCCGCAAGCAGCGGATGGTCGGCCGCTCCGCGCTCGATCCGTCGCGCCGCCAGTCGCAGCTGGGCAAGGACCCCATCCGAACCGCCGAGCAACTCGTCCAGCCCGCTGAGGGACTCCCCTGCCTTCGCTCCCGCCTGCATCGTCGCCCGCTGCTCGGCCAATTCAGTTTCTTCGCCTTCCTGCGGGTTCAGCGCCTCGATCTCCCCGCTCGCATGGGTCAGATAATCGCGGTCCCGTTCCGCCGCCGCCGCTTCGGCCCGCGCCTGTGCAAGTTCATTTTCGATTTGGATGACCTGAGCCCACGCCCCGGCGACCGCGGCTGGATCAATGCGTGCGAAGGCATCCAGCAAAGCGCGGTGGCCGCGCGGATTAAGCAGACCGCGATCGTCGTGCTGGCCGTGGATTTCAACCGTAAGCGCCCCAATCTCCCGGAGAACGGAAGCAGACACCGCCGTGCCGCCCACGAAGGCCCGGCTGCCGCCATCCGCCTTCAGGTTTCGGCGGACGACGAGCGGCTCACCGGCGTCCAACTCGATTCCTTGTTCATTAAGCGTCAAATGGAGCGGATGGTCCCGCGGTAGGTGGATTTCGGCGGAGACGCTTGCCGCATCCCGCCCTGCCCGAACCAGTCCGCTGTCGGCACGCATGCCCAGGGCGAGGCCCAGCGCGTCGAGGAGGATGGATTTGCCGGCGCCTGTCTCGCCGGTCAGCGCGCAAAGGCCAGGTTCGAACTCGAGCTCGAGCTTTTCAACAAGCACGACATCCCGGATTGCGAGCTGCGTCAGCATACAGCCCGGCCGTTCATGCTCAGCTCTTCGGAGTGTGCCGCTGGATCAGCTCGTAGGAGTGCTTGTACCAAGTGCTGCTCGGATAATTGCGGCCGAGCACGGCGGCGGCCTTTTGCGCCTCTTCAGGGATACCCAGCGCAAGGTAGGATTCCACCAGACGCTCAAGCGCTTCCGGAGCGTGACTGGTCGTCTCATACTTGTCGACGACCGTGCGGAAGCGGTTCACCGCCGCCAGCCAATTCCCTGACCGCTGATAGAAGCGCCCCACTTCCATCTCCTTGCCGGCAAGATGGTCGTTGAGAAGGTCGAGCTTCAGCCGCGCGTCCGCGGCGTAGCGGCTGTCCGGATAGCGGCGGATCAGTTCGTTGAATGCATCGAGCGCCTGCTGCGTGGCGCGCTGGTCGCGCTCCACGTCCGGAATCTGCTGGTAATAGCTCATCGCCACCAGATAGTGAGCGTAAGGCGCTTCCTTGTTGCCCGGATGGATCGTCAGGAAGCGCTGGGCAGAGCTCACCGCATCGGGATACTTTTGCGCCAGATAATAGCTGAAGGCGCTCATCAGCTGGGCACGGCGGGCCCAGACCGAATAGGGATGCTGGCGCTCGACCTCGTCGAACATCTTCGCCGCTTCCTCGTACCGGCCCGCGTCCATGCGCGACTTGGCCAGCGCGTAGAGCGTGTTGACGTCACGAGCGATATAAGCGGTGTCGCCCTTGACCTTCTTGCCTGCGCAACCGGCCGTCGGAAGAATGATGGCGGCGCCGAGAAGCAGGGCAGCAATGCGGGTCAATTTGGACATAGGCACCTCATTAGCGTCGGCTCACCGGCCCGCCAAGCGCCGATGGCGCGGGGAACCTTGGATTTTGCTGAACGGGTCAAGCCAGTTTGGCAGACGCCGCTTGCTCATCGTCGGTGCGAAGGAAGCTGTCCGGCTTCACCCCCAGCCACACCAGCACCGGTGACGAGATATAGATCGAGGAATAGGTGCCAACGAAGATGCCGATGAAGATTGCGATCGTCAGGCCGAAGATGACCTCCGGACCGAACAGCAGCAGCATCCCGAGGGCGAGTAGGATCGACAATGACGTGACCATCGTCCTCGACAGCGTCTCGTTGAGAGACAGGTTTAGCAGCGGCACGATCGCCATCTTGCGGAACTTGCGAAGGTTTTCGCGGATGCGATCATAAATGACGACCGTGTCGTTGAGCGAATAGCCGACGATGGTCAGGATCGCCGCGACCACATTCAGGTCGACAGGCAACTGGGTTAGCGCGAAGAAGCCCAGCGTCATCGACACGTCGTGGAAGAGCGTCACCAGCGCACCTACGCCGAACTGCCATTCGAACCGGAACCAGATGTAGATGGCGATCCCGAGCATGGCCAATGCAATGGCCAGTGCGCCGCCGGTCGCGAGTTCCTCGCTGACCTTGCCCGACACGGTGTCCACCGCATCGACGCGAGCGCCCGGGTATTGCTCGATCAAGCCGCGCACCTTGCTGGCCGCCGCGTTAGCCGCCGCTTCGCCACCGTCAGGCTTCGGAAGCCGGATCTGGTAGCTAGTCGGACCGCCAAACTCCTGGATGCTTGCCTCGCCAACTCCGAGCTGACTGACGCGCTGGCGCAGCTGATCCACCTCGACTGGCTTGCTGAAGGTGGTCCGGATCACTTGGCCGCCGACAAAGTCCACGCCAAGGTTAAGGCCGCGCACCCCGACCAGCGCGAGCCCGGCAACGGTCGCGATGATCGACAGGATCAGCGCGACGTTCCGCCAGCGCATGAAGTCGAGGTTCGTATTGTCCGGGACGAGCTTAAGCAGCCGCATGACTTGTCCAGCTTCCTAGATGTGCAGTTCGCGGGGCCGCTTGCGCTTGACCCAAAGCGCGACGAGCATCCGCGTAAAATTGACCGCCGTGAAGACGGACGTGATGATGCCGATCATGAGCACGACCGCGAAGCCGCGGATCGGACCCGAGCCGAAGTAGAACATCAATACGGCAGCGATGACGTTTGTGATGTTGGCGTCGAAGATGGCGGTGGAGGCTTCCTTGTACCCAGTCTCCAGGGCGTCGAGGATCCTGCGCCCTCGCCTCTGCTCTTCGCGGATGCGCTCGTTGATCAGCACGTTGGCGTCCACCGCGGCGCCGATCGTAAGCACGAAGCCGGCAATTCCGGGCAGGGTCAGGGTGGCGTTGAACATGGCCATGATGCCCAGGATCAACAGCGCGTTCACGATCAGCGCGGCCGTCGCGTAAACCCCGAAGCGGCCGTACGTCACGAGCATGAATAGGATGACCGCGGCGGTCGCGACGATGCTCGCGACTGCACCCTTGCGGATCGAATCCTTGCCGAGATCAGGGCCTACCGTCCGCTCTTCGATAACGTTGAGCTTCACGGGCAGCTTGCCCGAAGACAGGCTTACGGCCAGCGCATTGGCGCTTTCGACCGTGAAGTTGCCCGTGATCTGGCCCTGCCCGCCCAGGATCGGGCTCTGGATGGTCGGCGCCGACAGGACCTTGTTGTCAAGAATGATCGCAAATGGCTTGCCGACATTCTCCTGCGTGGTGCGTCCGAAACGCTTGGCGCCTGCGGTATTGAAGGTGAAACCGATCGAGGGGCGATTGTTCTCGTCGAATTCCTGCTGCGCCTTGATCAGCTGGTCGCCGGTGACGATCGCTCGACGCTTCACGACGATCGTTCCTCCACCCTCCGCCATTGGCAGCACCTGACTGCCCGCCGGGGCACGGCCTTGTTGGGCTTCGTTCGGATCGGCAGTCTCATCGACCAGCTTGAATTCGAGCCGGGCAGTCTGACCGATGAGCTTCTTGAGCGCCTCGGGGTCTTCAACACCCGGCACCTGGACCAGGATGCGCCGCTCGCCCTGGTTGATGACGGTGATTTCCTTGGTGCCCTGCGGATCGATGCGGCGCCGAACCACGTCGCGGGCAACGGTCATTGCGCTGGCGAGCGCGCGCTGCGCACCGCCGGCAGTCGGCGTCAGCTGGACTCGCGTGGAATCCACGACCTGCACGTCCCAGTCACGCGCACCGGTCAGGCCCACCGGCTTGGTCAGTTCGCGAAGGCGCTCCACTGCTGCATCCAGCTGGCGCGGGTCGCGGACCATGAACGACAGACGTCCGCCGCCGGTCGAGATGTCCCCGATGTCGATCTTGGAATCCCCGCGGCGAAGCTCCGTCGTGACGGAGTCCTCCATGGCCGCGAGGCGCTGCTTCGAAGCATCAGCCGCATCCGCTTCCAGCAGCAGGTGACTGCCGCCTGCGAGGTCGAGACCGAGATTGATCTTGTAGTGCGGAAGCCAGGCTGGCCAGCTATTTGCGGCAGCGGTTCCACCAATCAAGCTGGGAATGGACAGCAGAATGCCGAAAGCAATGACAAGGCTGATGGACCAGACCTTCCAGCGGGGAAAATCGAGCATCAGTCGTTGGCCGCCTTGCTCGACGCATTCAGCACCTGGCTAAGTGTCGATTTCACGACCCGAACCCGGACGCCGCTTGCGATCTCCACTTCCGCTTCGTCCTCGCCAACCTTCGTCACGCGGCCGCGGATGCCGCCGGCCGTAATGACGTCGTCGCCCTTCTTCACGGCATCAATCGTGGCCTGATGCTCTTTCAGCCGCCTTTGCTGCGGACGGATCATCAGTAGATAGAAGATCACGCCGACGGCGATGAGCGGGAACATCTGAACGAAGAACGCGGCACCTCCGGCGGAGCTGCCCGTGCCCGCGGCTGCTGCGCTGCTCGTCATCAGAAGAGTAGTGGACATTGGAGTCACAGGACTTTCGGTTACGGGATGGTCGGGGCGACTGGATTCGA
>JBJMUK010000079.1:0-7426 GCA_045811225.1 Sphingomicrobium sp.
CGCAACCGGCTGGCTGGACCTTGCTGAAACGGCAGGGGTCAAAGTGCTGGGACCAGTGCCGCAAGGGCTGCCGATCTTCGCGATCCCGTGGCTGGGCACTGCCGACCTCGTGCCGGTTCTCATGGGCGGCTTTGCGGTCGCCGTCGTTTCGTTCGCGGACACCAGCGTCCTCTCGCGCACCTTTGCAGCGCGGAGCGGCGTGCGAGTGAACCCCAACCAAGAGATGGTCGGTCTCGGCGCGGCCAACCTAGCGGCGGGCTTCTTCCAAGGTTTCCCTGTAAGCAGCAGCTCGTCGCGAACCCCGGTCGCGGAGGCTGCAGGTGCGAAGACGCAACTAACGGGCGTCATCGGCGCACTGATCGTTGCCCTCCTGATCGTAGCCGCGCCAACATTGTTCCATGATTTGCCCTACGCAGCCTTGGCAGCAGTCGTGATTGCGGCGGCGATTGGGCTCTTCGAATTCGCCGACCTCGCGCGGATTTACCGCATCCAGAATTGGGAGTTCTGGCTCTCGGTTGCATGCACTGCGGGAGTGGCCGTGTTCGGTGCCATCCCGGGTATCGGCCTTGCCATTGTGCTGGCGGTGATCGAGTTTCTCTGGGACGGATGGCGGCCCCATTGGGCAGTGCTGGGCGATCCTGACGGCGTGGCGGGATATCACGACATCGCGCGTTATCCGGATGCTCGCCTGGTTCCCGGATTGATCCTGTTCCGCTGGGACGCGCCGTTGTTTTTCGCCAACGCGGAACTGTTCAGCGAATGTGTGCTGGACCAGGTGGCGGCGTCCGCCACGCCAGTCCGACGGGTCGTGGTCGCGGCAGAGCCGATCACGAGCATCGACGTGACCTCGGCCGACGCCGTCGTGGAGCTTGCCCAAACATTGCAGGCCGACGGTGTCGAACTCTGCTTCGCCGAACTGAAAGACCCCGTAAAGGACAAGCTGAAGCGGTTCGGCCTCCTGGATCTGTTCGGAGCGGAGCGCTTCTTCCCAACGAAAGAGGCGGCGGTGAACGACTATTTGCGGAGCCGCGGCTAGGCGGCCTGCAACGCTCCGCGATAGACTTGGTCCTCGAGCGTTTGGCCCGCGCCCATCGCGACGCAGGTGAGCGGATTGTCGGCGATGCGCACCGGCAGGCCGGTTGCCTCCGCGATCACTGCGTCGATGTTTCCAAGCAGCGACCCGCCACCGGTCATGGTGATGCCATTGTCGATCACGTCGGCCGCAATCTCGGGCTTCGTATGCTCCAGTGCGCTGCGAACGATGTGGACGATCCGGCCGACCGGTTCGGCGAGCGCATCGGCAATCTCGAGCTGCGTCAGCTCCAATTCCGTAGGAACACCACGCGCGAGGTCGCGCCCCTTTACAATAGCGATCTTGCCGGGGCCGCCGACCGGCCGTGTCGCCGTGCCAATCTCCTTTTTCACCCGCTCTGCCGTCGCATCCCCGATTAGCATGTTGTAAGTGCGTCGAACGTAAGATGCGATTGCATCGTCCATCTTGTCGCCACCAACGCGCGCGGACTCACAATACGCCAGGCCATGTAACGAGATCACGCCCACTTCGGTCGTGCCACCTCCGATGTCCACGACCATCGAACCGACCGGATCCCCAACTGGCAGGCCGGCGCCCAATGCGGCAGCCATCGGCTCATCAATCAGGGACACGCGAGCGGCGCCAGCGTTAGAAACCGCGTCACGGATGGCACGGCGCTCAACCGACGTCGATCCTGAAGGGACGCAGATCACGACTTCCGGCTTGGGCGAGAACCTGCCTTTTCCGCGTGCCTTCTCAATGAAATGCTTGATCATCTGCTCGGCGACCTCGAGATCCGCGATGACTCCGTTGCGCAATGGCCGGACGGTTTTGATGTTTTGGGGAGTCTTCCCCATCATCAGCTTGGCGTCTTGCCCGACGGCTCGAACGGTCCGCGCGCCATTCTCCACATGCAGCGTGACGACGGACGGTTCATCCACCACCAGCCCGCGACCCTGCAGATAGACCAAAGTGTTTGCAGTGCCGAGATCGATTGCGAGGTCGCGCGACCCGAACGACAGCAGGTTGGAGAAAAGCATAGAACTGGGACCCTCGTTACGGCCGAATCGCCGCGAGCGGAGGATGCCGGAAAACGCCTGTCACCACAGGGTGTTAACAGTGTGAATAACGCCGTTTACCGTGAACGGTGGTCGGAGCTCGCTCGACCGAGGAACCGCTGGCGATCCTGCTCCCCATGGTCTGCGAACCGCGACCCTGAATATCATGAAAGCGCGAGCGCCAGGGAGATCGGCTGAACCGCATGCAAGTTAAGCTCAATAAACTGACAGACTAACTTAGTTTAGGTTCTGAAACTTTCTACATAACCTAAATTAGATGCTTGAACTGCGGTTGTTTTGCGGCGTTCGACTGGGGCTTCAATACATATCAAGAGGGAGTGGAAGCGATGCCCCAGACCAAAAGTGGCGGATCGAAGCGCGGATTTGCCGCAATGAGCCCAGAAAAGCAGCGTGAAATTGCGAGCAAGGGCGGCAAGGCCAGCCACGGTGGTGGTCGTAAAGCTGCGAGCGCCAGCCGCTAACATCCAGAAACAGGGAAGCCGGGAGCGAACTCCCGGCTGCCCCTTCCGCAACTCGATACGGCCCCGCAGCGTTGGTCCGCCATGTACCGGTCCGCGCTCGATAATCGCGACAAAGGCGGCGCCATTCTTGGCGTCACGGCAGTCCACGTCGCCTTAGGGCTGGCCTTCCTTCACCTCTCCGGAACCGTGAATCTCGCCGATCCTCAGGAGGCGCTGCAGGTCTTCGACATCGTGGATGCCCCGCCGCCTCCGCCCAAACCTCCTCCGCCGCCCCCGATCAAGACGGAGGCGAAGGCACAGCCAAAAGCCAAGGAGGGTGCGGCCTCTCCAAAAAACATCAAGAGCGAAGCGACACCGATCGTCGCGCCTAAGCCGCAGATCGAGATTCCGCGTCCGCCGCCAGTCGCAGCGTCCGAGACGCCCCGTGAGGGGACGGCGCCGACCCAAGGGGCATCAAATGTCCGCGGGCCGGGAACCGGTGCTGGTGGTATCGGGAATGGGACCGGGAGCGGAGGCGCAGGCAACGGTTCCGGCGGCGGCGGTGGCGGAGGTATGGCCACGGTCCGCACCCGGCTCGCAACTCGTCCGCTCAGGGGCCGTGACTTTCCACCTTCCCTCCTTGACGCCTGGCCCCCGGGTGCATGGGCCTACATGCGGATCCGTGTAAGCGCCGAAGGCGCGGTGCTTCAGTGCATTATGGACCGTGGGACCGGTGCCCCGAACATCGATGCTCAGATCTGCGATATCGTTCGTCAGAAGCTCCGGTATCGCCCAGCGCTGGATCGGTATGGCAGACGGGTTGCAGATTGGGCCGGCTACGGGCAGGAGCCTCCCAGATAGAGATGGGACGTTCCGATGATCGAAGCCGAATGGTGGGACTATGACAGCGTCGATGAGCTGGCGGATGCCGTTTCCGGCGATGTCGGATTCATCATTGAAAGTGCGCTGGACGCTCGTGACGCGGCACTGATCGCTGTTCCCGGCGGCAACACGCCGATCCCGATCTTCGCAAAGCTCACTGAGCGGAAGATGCACTGGCGCAAGGTGACGGTGATCCCGACCGACGATCGCCTGGTCGCCGTCGATAATGAACTGAGCAATGCGCGGCTGCTCGCCCGCTCGTTCATGCCATCCGGCGCTCGGGTGCTTCCGATCGCGACTGTGAACGACGACTATCGCGCCGCTGGTAACGCTGCCGATGCAAGGCTCCAGGACCTGCCCTGGCCGCCGGATCTCGTCTGGCTCGGCATGGGAACGGATGGGCACACGGCCTCGATCTTTGCTGGGCCGGATCTCCAGGATGCGCTCGATGCGCCGAAGGCACGCCGCGCCGTGGGGGTGATGCCCGACCCGCTCCCGCCCGAAGCGCCGGTTGCGCGCGTGACCCTCACCCGCGCCTCGATTCTGGCGGCGCGGACGTTGATCATCACCATTACTGGCCAGGAAAAACGCGACCTGCTCGAACAGGCCATCGCGGACGGGCAGAGCTCCAGGCTCCCGATCGGTCGAGTCCTTGCGGAAGCCGAGCAGCCCATCGATATCCACTGGTGCCCCTGAGAACCCGATGACCCTGAACGCCACCGTCGCCAAAGTCACCGACCGCATAATCGAGCGGTCGAAGCCCAGCCGCACCCGCTATCTCGAACTCATCCGGGATCAGAAGGAGCGGGGGATCGACCGTCCGCGTATGTCATGCGGCAATTTCGCGCATGGCTTTGCGGCGGCGGAGCAGGACAAGCCCGCGATCAAGGCGATGCGGGGTCCCAACATCGGCATCGTCACTTCTTACAACGATATGCTCTCGGCGCATCAGCCGTACGGACGTTATCCGGAGCAGATCAAGATTTTCGCTCGGGAAGTCGGGGCCACTGCGCAGGTTGCGGGCGGGGTCCCGGCCATGTGCGACGGCGTTACCCAGGGCCAGCCCGGTATGGACCTGTCGCTGTTCAGCCGCGACGTGATCGCAATGAGCACGGCGGTCTCGCTCAGCCACGGCATGTTCGACGCCGTGGCGCTGCTTGGCATCTGCGACAAGATCGTTCCCGGACTGCTGATGGGCGCATTGCGCTTTGGCCATCTGCCGACTTTGCTGATCCCGGGCGGACCGATGCCTTCGGGCCTTGCCAACAAGGAGAAGCAGAGGGTTCGCCAGCTCTTCGCGGAAGGCAAGGTCGGGAAGGAAGAACTGCTGGAGGCAGAGTCCGCTTCCTATCACAGCCCCGGCACCTGCACCTTCTACGGCACCGCCAATTCCAATCAGATGATGATGGAGCTGATGGGCCTGCACGTGCCCAACGCCGCCTTCGTCAATCCGCAGGACAAGTTGCGGCAGTCCCTAACGCGCGCTGCGGTCCACCGCTTGGCCAGCCTGGCTTCCGAGAAGGTGCGCCCTCTGGGTGAAGTGGTCGACGAGAAAGCGATCGTGAACGCCATCTGCGGCTTGCTGGCGACAGGCGGGTCGACCAACCACGCAATTCACCTGCCCGCGATTGCCCGTGCGGCCGGGATCGTCATCGATTGGGAGGACTTCGCGACCCTTTCATCCGCAGTGCCATTGATCGCGCGCGTCTATCCCAATGGCGCCCGGGATGTGAACGACTTCCACCACGCGGGCGGAATGGCCTTCGTGACCACGACGCTGCTGTCGGAAGGGCTGATCCACGCGGATACGCTGACTGCAGGCGCCGACGACTTCCAGGCTTACACAGCCAATCCCGCGCTCGAAGGCGATCAGCTTACCTGGCGCCCCGTTCCCGAGAGCCTCGACCTCGACATGCTTCGCCCGGTCACCGACCCGTTCCTCTCGGACGGTGGGATGCGGCTGGTGCAGGGCAATCTCGGGCGTGCGATCTTCAAGACCAGCGCCGTCGATGCGGAGCGCTGGACTATCGAGGCACCGGTCCGCTGTTTCTCCGATCAGCAGGGCGTGTTGGACGCGTTCAAGGCAGGCGAACTCGACCGTGATGTGATCACCGTCGTTAGGTTCCAGGGCCCGCGCGCCAATGGCATGCCGGAACTTCACAAGCTGACGCCGGCACTGGGTGTGCTGCAGGACCGCGGGCATCGCGTCGCACTGGTTACCGACGGTCGCATGTCCGGCGCCAGCGGCAAGGTGCCGGCGGCCATCCATTGCTCGCCCGAAGCTCTGCCCGATGGGCCGCTTGCCCGCCTTCAGGATGGCGATGTGGTTCGGCTCTGCGGCCGCACTGGGCAGCTTGAAGCGCTCAATGTCGATCTATCTGTGCGCCAGTCGGTCGTTCGCACGGCCCCCCCGCTGGGGACCGGGCGGGAGTTGTTCGCGATGATGCGCAACTATTCCGACGACGCCGAGCGGGGCGCGTCGGCGATGCTCGCGCAAATGGACGCCGAGCTCTAGACCCGATCGAGCGAAATGCCTTTCGTCTCATGGACGAAGAACAGGCTGACCAACACCGACACGGCGGTGAAGGCGATCGGGTACCATAGGCTGCTGTAGATATTGCCGGTAATAGCCGCGAGGGCGAAGCTGGTGACCGGCAGGAATCCGCCAACCCAGCCGGTGCCTACGTGGTATGGTAGCGAGAGGGCGGTGTAGCGCACCCGGGTCGGGAACATCTCCACCAGCGCTGCGGCCTGCGGCCCGTAGAGTGCTGTCGCGGCAATGGCGAAGACCATGAGCCACAGGAAGATCACCGGCTGGTTCATGCGCTCCGGATCAGCCTTCTCGGGATAGCCTTCGGAAGCCAGCGCCGCCTTGATCTGCTTGCCGGTTGAATCCTTCAGCGCCTTGAGTTCGGGCCCGTCGAGCGCTCGACCGTCGGAAACGTCGATCTGTTCCTGTCCGACAGCAATGATTGTCTGTCCGTCGGCAGATTGCAGGCTGCGGTAGGAGATTCCGGCCGAGGCGAGCAGGCTTTTGGCGATGTCGCAGGCGGATTTGAACTGCCGCGTTCCTACGGGATCAAACTGCACCGAGCAGCTCGCCTCGTCGGTGTAAACGTCCACCGGGCGGCGTTCCTGCGCCTCCGCAAGCGCGGGGTTGGCCGCAGCGGCGATCGCGTGGAACCCCGGCATGTAAGCGAACAGAGCCAGCAGCATCCCGCCGATCATGACCGGCTTCCGGCCGATGCGGTCGGACAGCCAACCGAACAGAACGTAAAAGGGCGCACTGGCCACCGTCATGGCCAGGAGCAGCATGTCCTTGGTCTGTTCGGGAACGCCGAGCGACTTGGTCAGGAACACCTGGACATAGAAGAAGGCACAGTACCAGACCGCGCCCTGAGCACACATGATCCCGAAGAAGGCGATCAGCACCCGCCGAAGGTTGTGCCACTCCGTGAAGGACTCCCGAAGGGGGGCGGTGGCGACATGACCTTCTTCCTTCAATTTGGTGAAGGCGGGGCTCTCCGAAAGCTTGAAGCGCAACCACACCGACACGAGCAAGAGCAGGACGGAGATCAGGAATGGCACGCGCCAGCCCCAGGCCAGGAAGGCTTCCTCGCCCACGGCGCTCCGCGTTGCCAAGATCACCAGCAGGCCGGCGATCAGGCCTAATGACGCGGTGATCTGGATCCATCCGGTGGCGGCGCCGCGGTGCCGATTGGGGGAATGTTCGGCAACATAGATGGCCGCTCCGCCATATTCGCCGCCAAGTGCGATTCCCTGGCAGATGCGGAGGATGATCAGAAGGATCGGAGAGAGGATTCCGGCGGTCGCATAGGTCGGAAGCAGGCCGATCGCGAAGGTTGCGCTGCCCATCAGGCTGACCGTCGCCAGGAATGCGCCCTTGCGGCCTAGGCGGTCGCCCATGACGCCGAAGATGATCGCCCCGAGCGGCCGAAACGCGAAGCCGGCCGCGAACAGGCCAAGCGCTG
>JBJMUK010000080.1:0-8783 GCA_045811225.1 Sphingomicrobium sp.
GGCCAATTTCTTGGATGTGGGCGGTGGCGCCACCAAAGAAAAAGTGACCGAGGCCTTTAAGCTCATCCTTAAAGATCCAAATGTGAAAGGCATCCTGGTGAATATTTTCGGCGGGATCATGAAGTGCGACATCATCGCCGACGGAATCGTGGCGGCGGCCCGCGAAGTGAACCTGAACGTGCCTCTCGTCGTCCGTCTGGAAGGGACCAACGTCCAGCAGGGCAAAGACATTCTCGCGCACAGCGGACTGCCGATCGTCGCTGCCAACGACTTGGGCGATGCAGCGCAGAAGATCGTCGCGGAAGTGAAGAAAGCCGCATAAAGCGCTGGCATGAAGCCCGCGTCCAGCGGGCGCCAAAGCTTGGAGAAACCGATGAAGCTGCTCGTCGCAGTGAAGCGGGTGATCGACTATAACGTCAAACCCAGGGTGAAGATGGACGGCTCCGGCGTCGATCTCGCCAATGTTAAAATGAGCATGAACCCCTTCGACGAAATCGCCGTCGAAGAAGCGATTCGACTGAAGGAAAAGGGCCACGCGACGGAGATCGTCGCTGTCTCCATCGGGCCGGCGAAGGCGCAGGAAACGCTGCGCACGGCCCTGGCCATGGGTGCCGATAGGGCGATCCTCGTCACCACCGATGAGGAAGTGGAGCCGCTCGCCGTTGCCAAGATCCTCTCGAAGCTCGCCGAGGAAGAACAGCCCGGAATGATCGTTCTTGGCAAGCAGGCCATCGACGACGACAGCAATCAGACTGGCCAGATGCTCGCCGCTTTGCTTGGCTGGCCGCAGGGCACCTTCGCCTCGAAGGTCGAGATCTCCGGCGAAAGCGTCAACGTCACTCGTGAAGTCGACGGCGGGCTGGAGACGGTTCAGCTGAATCTACCTGCAGTGGTCACCACGGACCTGCGCCTCAACGAACCGCGTTACGCCTCGCTGCCCAACATCATGAAGGCGAAGTCGAAGCCGCTCGCCAACCGCACTGCGGACGAGCTTGGCGTCGACATCACGCGCCGGCTGACCACGCTGAAGGTTACCGAACCGGGCAAGCGCCAGGCCGGCGTGAAGGTCGGGTCCGTCGAAGAGCTGATCGACAAATTGCGCGAAACGGGAGTTGTAGGATGAAGACGCTCGTTCTCGTCGAACATGAAGGCGGGCATCTCAAGGATGCGACGCTCTCCACGGTCACCGCAGCTTTGAAGCTGGGCGAGGTCCACTTGCTCGTCGCGGGTTCAGGGGTCGGCGACGTCGCCAGCCAGGCCGCGAAGATCGCCGGCGTTGGCAAAGTGCATGTCGCCGACGACGCAGCTTTGGATCATGGCCTGGCAGAGAATGTTGCGCCGCTGATTGCCAGGTTGATGAACGGACATGATGCGTTTCTTGCTCCGGCGACCACCACCGGCAAGAACATCGCGCCCCGCGTGGCTGCGTTGCTGGACGTCATGCAGATCAGCGACATCCTGTCGGTCGAATCTGCGGATACGTTCACCCGCCCGATCTACGCCGGAAACGCCATCGCCACCGTGCAGTCCTCGGATGCGAAGAAGGTCATCACCGTCCGCACCACCGCATTCGAGAAAGCGGCGGCGGAAGGCGGCTCGGCTGAGATCGAGCAGGTTGGCGGCAGCGGCGATGCGGGCCTGTCCAGCTTCGTCGGGCTGCAGGCCGAACATAGCGAGCGGCCCGAACTGACCAGCGCCGGCATTATCGTCTCCGGCGGTCGTGCGCTCGGATCGTCCGAGCAGTTCCACGCGCTCATCGACCCGCTCGCCGACAAACTTGGGGCCGCAGTCGGCGCAAGCCGCGCCGCGGTGGATGCGGGCTATGCGCCCAACGACTATCAGGTCGGCCAGACCGGCAAGATCGTCGCGCCGACCGTCTACATCGCGATCGGCATATCCGGCGCGATCCAGCACCTCGCGGGGATGAAGGACAGCAAGACCATCGTCGCCATCAACAAGGACGAGGATGCGCCGATCTTCCAGGTCGCCGACATCGGACTGGTCGGCGACCTGTTCAAGATCGTCCCCGAGCTGACCGAGAAGCTCTAGCGGCTGCCCTTGAGGTCGGATGGGAGCGTCGGCTCGCTGAGCAGCGTTTCCATTCGCGCCCAACGTGCTTTCGGATCGGCACCGGCTGCTTCAACGTCCGCTCTCACCATGTCCTGGCCCAGGCCGTAGTTGATGATGTAGCTGCGGTACTGCTTGGTAAAGTCGAGAGACTTCTTCGCGCGTTCCGGAGTCAGGATCAGATATTTCTGCAGCAGCTGGATGGCCTGCGCGTCGTTGATCCTACCTTCGAGATATTGTTTCGCGATGGCGAAATTGGCTCCGCTCAGCCCTTGCGTTGCCTCCTGCAATTCGTAGCGGCGGTCGGCGTCCACGGTGGGCAGGCCCGCCAGCGGATATAGGACCCGCTTTTCAAACTCGAGTTGCTCCTTGCCCGGGAAGGCCAGGTGGATGCCGTAATTTGCGGAGCCTTCGGCGAGGAACGATTCCGGCGAGTAGAGCGGGTATACGCTGAATTCGATCCACTTCTTGGCCTTGGTCAGTTTCTCTTCGAGCAGGCTGTTTAGGACATGATGTCCCGGATAGCCTTCGTGGCAGCCCAGATCGACGGCACGGGAGATGCGGATGGGCAGATCGGTGTTGATCTCGATCTTGCTGTGATTGTTGCCTTGGTAGTAATTGTAGCCGCCCCAGCTCTTCCCGGTGACGAAGGCCATGTCGAACCGCTCGTTCGCAGGCAGCTTGATATGCTCGAGCGTGCGGCGGCGGCATTCGGCGATCGCCGCGTCGAACACCGGCTTCAGCTTGTCTTTCGCGATGTTGAAGCGGTTGTTGAACGCATCGAGGCGCGCTGGCAGCGGCCCGGATCCGGGCACCAGCGCTTCGATCCTGGCAACGATCGGATCGAAGCTCGACAGCGGCTGAAGCTTCGGCCGAACGCCGAAGAGGCCCTGCGCCTCATCTTCGAACGACAGCTTTTCGCCGCGCATCATGCGCAGCCGGGTTGCAGCGGCCGTTAGCTGCGCGGACAGGAACTTGGCGCGGCGGACGTCGCTCGCATCTTCGCCTTCGCCACTGAATGCATCCGCTCGCTTCTTCAGCGCATCGACCTGTGCCAACAGCGCGTCGAGACTCGCCTTCGGTGCATCGGCCTTGGCCGCCGCCTGGAGCTCGGCCGGCCCATAATAAGCGTCGATATAGCCTTCTTCCTTCTCGCCG
Source organism: Sphingomicrobium sp. (assembly GCA_045811225.1). Taxonomy (GTDB): domain Bacteria; phylum Pseudomonadota; class Alphaproteobacteria; order Sphingomonadales; family Sphingomonadaceae; genus Sphingomicrobium. The sequence goes on from JBJMUK010000080.1 coordinate 3,226, forward strand.
ATGGTCAGGCTCAGCTTCACATAATCGCGAGCGATGGAATTCAGATCGTCGTTGGGATGCGACGGCGCCTTGTTGCAGGCGGCGACGAGCAGGAGGGATGCAAGGACAAGCGGACGGATCACGGTGGCACTCCAAGAATGATTGCGGGCATGGCTAGCCCGGAAACAGGGCGGCGGCAAAGCGGCCGAGCCGTTCAGTGCGGCTGGTCCTCGGCGAAGAGTTCGTCGGCCTGCGCCGCGTCGCCCGCGGAACCCGGCGCAGGTGAGGCCAGCCGGAGGATCGACCAACCCGCAAGGGCGGAGACGAGCGATCCGGCCAGCGTGCCGAGCTTCGCCGCGTCAATCTTGTCCGCATCTCCAGGGAAAGCGAGCGCGCCGATGAAGAGGCTCATGGTGAAGCCAATTCCGCAGAGGACCGACGCTCCGTAGACCTGCGGCCAAGTTGTGCCGTTCGGACGCTCGGAACCGGTAAGCCGGACGACAAGCCAGATGGCGGCGAAAACGCCGAGCTGCTTTCCGACGATCAGCCCCGCCGCCACGCCCATCGGCAGCGGCTGCAGGACCGCACTCCACCCGCCGATGAGCGTGACCCCTGCACTGACAAGCCCGAACAGGGGCATGACGCCGAACATCACCCAAGGGTGGATCGCATGTTCCAGCGTCTTCAGCGGCGAACGCGGCTCGCCGCGAGCGAGGGGGATGGTGAGGGCCGCGATAACGCCCGCAATGGTCGCGTGAATTCCGCTCGCAAGCGTTGCGAACCACAGAAGGGCAAAGCCGACGATGAACGGCCACAAGCGCCGCACGCCGAACATGCTCATCAGCGCCATGATCCCGGCGATGCCCAGCACGGCGCCGATGGCCAAGGTGTCGAGACTGGCCGTGTAGAAGCAGGCGATGATGATGACCGCGCCGACGTCATCGACGATCGCAATGGCCACGAGCAGCAGCTTCAGGGACGGAGTTGCACGATCGCCCAGCAAGGCCAGCACGCCGACGGCGAACGCAATGTCCGTCGCTGCCGGGATCGCCCATCCCGCGGTGACGCCGTGGTTGAAGCGAGTAACCAGCAAGTAGACGGCGGCCGGCACCGCCATGCCGGCTGCCGCGGCGATGATCGGCAGGCGCCGCTGCGCGGGTGTCGACAGTCGGCCGTCGAACCACTCGCGTTTCACTTCCAACCCGACCAGCAGGAAGAAGACGGCCATCAATCCGTCCGCGACCCAGTCGTGCACTGTCGGGACGCCGAGTCGCGGCAGTGTAGGGCCGAGACGAAGCTCCAGCAGATGATGATAGGCGCTCGCGGCGGGACTGTTGGCGAGCAGCAAGGCTGCTGCGGCCGACGCGATCAGGAGCAGCCCGGCCAGCTTCTCGCGCGACTGTATGGATGCTCGGTCGTTGGCCATGCGACCGCCGCCTTACGGCTACGCGCCGGAAGCCGGAAGGGGTTTAGGCGGGGATGCCACGGATGAAGCTCTCCAGCGCCGCGTGCGCCTCGTCGTCGGGCACCTGCCGCATCGGGTGCTTGCAAAAGGCGGTGGCGGGTTCGTGGATCGCCCCGGCGAGTCCGCGGTCCTTGGCGAGCTTGGCGCACCGGATCATATCGATTGCGACACCCGCGCTGTTGGGGCTGTCTTCAACCGATAGCCGCATTTCCAAATTCATCGGGACGCCGCCGAACAATTGCCCCTCCATGCGCAGGAAGCAGACCTTGTTGTCGTTCTGCCAGGCGACATAGTCGGACGGGCCCACATGAATGTTCTCGGGGTCCAGCCGATGCTCGGCAACGGACTGCACCGCTTCCGTCTTGCTGACCTTCTTGGACTTGAGCCGGTCGCGGTTGAGCATGTTGAGGAAGTCGGTGTTGCCACCCGTGTTGAGCTGGTAGGTCCTATCAAGCTTCACGCCGCGCTTGTGGAACAGGTCGGTGAGCACGCGGTGGACGATGGTCGCGCCAATTTGCGCCTTGATGTCGTCGCCAATGACCGGAACGCCCGCCTCCTCGAAGCGCGCCGCCCAGCGCTCGTCGCTGCCGATGAAGACCGGCATGCAGTTCACGAACGCGACCTTCGCCTCCAACGCGCATTCGGCGTAGAATTCTGTCGCCTGCTGCGATCCCACCGGCAAATAATTGACGAGAACGTCGGTGCCCGTTCCCCGAAGCACGTCGACCACGTCATCCTTCGTGGGCTCCGCGTCGGTCGCGAGCATGAACGTCCGATCGTCGGGCTGATCGTTCATATGCTCCGAAAAACCGTCCAGCCTTTTGCCCATGCGGACCAGGGCGCCGGTTTCGGCGACATGATCGTAGAAAATTGCCGTGCAATTGGGTTTGGCGAAAATCGCCTCGGCGACATCCCGGCCGACCTTGCGCCGATCGATATCCCAAGCCGCCACGATCTTGATGTCTTTTGGCCGGTAGCCGCCGATATCCCAGTGCGAGAGGCCAATCTGCGCGTTTGCACCGCCGTTGGAATAATGAGCGATGCCCTGGACGAGCGAACTGGCGCAATTGCCGACTCCGACGAGTGCGACGTTGATCGGCGGGGGAAGGGGGGAAAGCATCAGGCGGCGCTCCGTTCGGCGGCTAGGCGTTCGTCTCGATTGAAGTGCAGCGGCGACAGCTCCGCTGCGCGAACTTCGAGATCCGCGGGAAGCTCCGGCTGGGCGACAGCTGGCCGTTCGCCCTGCGCCGGTGCGTAGCGGTCGATCATCCAGGCGCAGAAATCCGCGAAAGCCTGAGGGTCCCTGGCGGGACTCGTATGGTGCGGCGCCACTCCCAGATGCTCAGGCGTGAAGCAGAAGGTGACCGTCACGTCGAAGTCCGCAAGCGCCTCCATCTGCCGGTCGAACCAGTCGAGCGCGTTGGGGCGGAAGCTGTCGGCCCACGACAATCCCGTGCGGATTCGCTTTGTGCCAAGCCGCTTCATCCACGTCACAGCTTCGGCCAGCCGCGGATCGTGGAAGTGGAACCATTGCATCAGACCGATCTCGGCCGCGTGCTTGGCGTAGACGTCGAGCGCCGGCTTGGGCGAGCCGTTCTCCCGGATCAGCCCAAGATAGAAATGGCGGTAATAGGACGAGCCTTCCGCTTCGCGATGTCGTGTCTCTGCGCCCCACGATTGGGGAAGGTCGAATAGGGAATACCAGAAGACACGCGGCACCCCGGCGTTGCGAAGCAGTTCGGCGGTCCGCTCCAGCCCGAACGCCTGCACTTCCTCCGCGCCGAAGCTGCTGACGCCGACTTCGGTCACCCACACCGGCTTGTCAGTAACCCTCTGGATCTCCGCGATCTTGTCCGGCCACGCGTTCAGCGGCCACAGGTTCCAGTCGAGCGGGAATCCGTGCACCGCGACCACATCAACGGCATCGAGCGCACCGTGCCGTTCCATGCGCCGAAGCCAATGGGGGTCGATTGGCGACATGCCGCCAAGCACACGCGTCATTTGCGGGTTCACCGATCGGATCGCCTCACCCGCCCTGATCACATGTTCCGCGAACAGAGACCATTCCGGGTCGAGCTCGGGGTCCCAGTGCGACTTGTTGTTGGGCTCGTTCCAGATCATCGCCGCTTCGATCATCGGCCAGCCTCTAGTACGCCCCGGTCCGGGTAGACGGCGGCACCGCCATATTGGGCGTAGGGCCGCTCCGCGCGCCGGCAGAGATAGACCTCCTCTTCGATCCGGCTGTCGATGTCGAAGCCGGACGAGCGAAGCATCGCTTCGGTGCAGGCGCGGTTGGGTGCCCACCAATTGGTCCAGTCGTGCGCGTAACGCCGCTCGATGAAGTGGAGCTTCGGGTACCCGCTTTCGAAGAAGTGCTCGGACTTCTCGAAGGGGTAATTCTCCTCGACCGGGAAGACGTGCTTCGAACCGCGCTGCATCGACTGGAAGAGCAGCATGTCGCCGGCAACGTGTTCGTGGATGAGGTCCAGCGCAAGGAGCGGGTGACGCAGGTGGTAAAGCACACCCATGAAGATGACGAGGTCGAACGTCTCGCCGAGCGCTCCGACGTCGTAGACGTCCAGCAGCCGAAACTCGATGTCGCCGAAACCCAGGGTCTCACTCGCGAGCAGGGCTTGGTCGAGATAGCGCTGGTCGCTGTCGATCGCGAGCACCCGGTCCGCGCCCCGACGCTTCATTTCGATCGAGTAGAAGCCCGCGTTGCAACCGATGTCGAGAACGCTCTTACCGGTCAGATCTTCGGGTAGGTGCGGCGCGAACCGCCGGAACTTCGCCCCCGGGTAATCGCCAAGGAAATGGTCCGGCGCTGTCCAGGTGCCCCCGAGGTTGATGTTGTGGAACCATGGACCAAGCGCCCGAATGCGTTCTTCCAGCGCGGCATCCGGCACCGCGCGCAGCCTTGGTTCGGGGTGATTCATTCGGAAATCGGTTCGCTGTGGAAATGACTCATGATGATGCGCGGAACCGCCCTGAAGCTTTGTTGTTCCCTTTTCGGTAAGTAATTGTGACGGAACCACAATGATGATGAAGAAGAAGCTTTCATGATCCAAGTTAAGAAACCCGAGTCGGCAAGTCGTGCGAAACAACAGTGGGTGCCGGACTTTCATTGGATCGCCGACGATCTGGCCGTCGGAGGCTCGTTCCCGGACGAACGCGCGCATGAGCTTGCCGAAGCCCATGGCGTGGGGGCGGTCGTGGATCTGCGCGCGGAGGAGCAGGACGACGAAGACGCGCTTCGAAGCGCGGGCATCACGTTCCTGCACCTCCCGACGCCGGACCTGAACCCGGCCACTGCGGACCATCTCGACAAAGGTGTCGAGTTCGTACGTGCTCAGCGGGGGCATGGGCGAAAGGTGCTGATCCATTGCCAGCATGGCATCGGGCGATCGGCCTTGCTGGCGCTATGCGTGCTCGTCGACGCGGGGGCGGATCCGTTGACGGCGCTTGCCCAGGCGAAAGACCGGCGGGGGCGCATCTCCCCCAGCGAATCTCAATATCATGGCTGGGCTGAGTGGTTGCGCCGTCACGGCCACCAGGTCCCCGACTATCACAGTTTCGGCTGTATCGCTTACCGGCAATTGTCGCAGGGCTGAGGCGGCCCGCTTGCTGGTCTTCGGCGATCATCATGACCGCATTGCTCCTACCGCGAAGCTGGAGGAGCTCGGGTCGCGATTGGACCGCGTGCACCGCATGCAGCCAGGCATCGCGCGGCATGCTGCACTCGTGAACGCTTTCGTGGAGGCCGGACGGCTGCATCAGGGCCTGGCGGACCACGACTTCCACATTGCCGGGTGGGACAGGCGATCGGTGGCCGCGGACCGGATCGGAGCCTTCGTCCATGATCTCGCCGTTGCCGTCCTCCACTCGGCCCTAGGGAGTCCTGATCTACTTCCACACGTTCCGGCCTTGTCAGCCGGCCAGTTCCCTGAAGAGGTCACAGTCAAGGTAGCGGAAGGTTATGCCTTCTACGCTGTGTATCCCGAGGCATTTGCGGAGGCAGCAGGACGCCTCGAGCTCGTCGCACCTCCGCGCGTGATCGGCATTCGAAGCATTGGGAGCAGCCTCGCGGCCATCGTCGCGGCCGCCCTTGGCGCTC
>JBJMUK010000081.1:0-5350 GCA_045811225.1 Sphingomicrobium sp.
TTGCTCGTGTGGTGACTGCGAGCGGCACGCTCGCTGCTCGCCGCGATCAGCCGGTGGGTATCGCCGGTGGCGGAGGCCGCGTGACCTCCGTGCTGGTGGACGCTGGCCGCTGGGTTAATGCGGGACAGGTGCTCGCCACGGTCGATCGCTCGGTACAGGCCCAGCAGGCTGCGCAGCTTGCCGCCCAGGTCCAGGCTGCGCGTGCCAATGCCGCGCTGGCCCAGTCGAATTTCGTCCGCGCCCAGTCGCTGCTTGGCCGAGGCTTCGTGTCCAAGGCGGTAATCGATTCCAAGCGGGCCACCCGCGATGCGGCGATGGCCCAGGTCCGGGTTGCCCAGGCCCAGCTCGGCGCGACCCGCGCCCAGATCGGTCAGTTGAATGTGCTTGCGCCGACCTCCGGGCTCATCCTCGCTCGCAACGTCGAAGTAGGCCAGATCGTCAGCCCCGGCAGCGCCCCCCTGTTCCGCCTAGCGGCCGAAGGCGCCATGGAAATGCGTGCGCAGCTGTCGCAGCAGGATCTCGCCTTCGTGCACACCGGCATGCAGGCAAGCGTGACACCGATCGGCACCGACCGCAGCTTCTCCGGCTCCGTATGGCAGGTTGCGCCCGTTATCGATCCGCAGAGCCGTCAGGGTGAAGTGCGGATCGCCGTGCCGTACGATGCCGCAATCCGTCCGGGCGGATTTGCCGAAGCCAAGATCGGCGCGGGTGGAACGACCGCACCGTTGCTCCCGCAGAGCGCCGTGCTTAGCGATGAAAAGGGCAATTACGTCTACATCGTGAACAGCAAGAACGAAGTCGAGCGCCGGAGCATCAAGATCGGTGCAGTCGACGATCAGGGGGTCATCATCTCCGAAGGCATCACGGGCCAGGAGGCTGTCGTCCTTTCGGCCGGGCCGTTCCTCAATCCGGGCCAGAAGGTCTCGCCACGCCGGCAGGCCGCACGCTGAACACTCAAGCGCTTGAAAGCTGAGCAACGATGAACTTCCGTAACATCTCGTCCTGGTGCATCCGCAACCCGGTTCCGCCCATCGTGCTCTTCATCGGCCTGCTGCTTGCCGGCATCGTGGCGTTCGCCGGGATGCAGGTGAACAACAATCCGGACATCGATTTCCCTGCTGCGCAGGTGAACATCAATCAGCCAGGCGCCGCTCCGACCGAGATGGAAAACCAGATCACGCAGAAAGTCGAAGCGGCGATCCGCTCGGTTGAAGGCGTCGACGAGATCAACAGCTCCGTTCGAGAAGGCAACAGCAACACCTTCGTCCAATTCCAGATCGGCACCAACACGGACCGCGCGGTCAACGACTTGCGCGATGCAATCACACAGATCCGCAGCGATCTTCCGGAAGGCATCCTGGAGCCGCAAATTCAGCGCATCGACATCTCGGGCGACCCGATCCTGTTCGTCGCGGCCGAGACGACGGACATGAGCCTCGAGCAGCTCAGCTGGTACATCGACAATAATGTCAGTCGGCGACTGCTTGGTGTCGGCGGCATTGCCGCAGTCACTCGTGAAGGCGGTGTCGACCGCCAGATCCGCGTCGTGCTCGACCCGGCCGCGCTGCAGGCACAGGGAATTACGGCTGCGCAGGTTAATCAGCAGCTTCGCCAGACCAATCTGAACGCAACCGGCGGTCGTGCGGAAATCGCCGGGTCCGAGCAATCGGTTCGCGTGCTTGGCAATGCGCCGGACGCCTATCAACTGTCGCAGACGCAGATCACGGTTGCTGGTGGCCGCTCCGTCCGCCTTGCCGACCTGGGCCAGGTCAAGGACGCTTACTCGGAGCAGCGCACCATCGCGAAGATGAATGGCCGGCAGGTCATCAGCTTCAACGTGCAGCGTTCCAAGGGCTCGTCCGAAGTCACGACCTACGACAAGGCGTGGGAAGAGCTCCACAAGATCGAAAAGGAAGACCAGCGGATCAAGTTCCGAGAGATCGTCAACCAGGTCGATTACACCAAGGAGCAATACAAGTCGGCGATGCACGGCCTGATCGAGGGCGCCATCCTCGCGGTCTTCGTGGTGTTCCTCTTCCTTCGTGACACCCGCGCCACGCTCATCTCCGCGCTGGCAATTCCGCTCTCCGCCATCCCCGCCTTTTGGTTCATGGACCTGATGGGGATCACGCTGAACGGCCTGTCGCTACTGGCGCTCAGCCTTGTCGCGGGCGTGCTCGTCGATGACGCGATCGTGGAGATCGAGAATATCGTGCGGCACATGCGCATGGGCAAATCGGCCTATCAGGCGTCGATCGACGCTGCGGATGAGATCGGCCTCGCGGTCCTTGCGACCACCATGTCCATCGTTGCCGTGTTCCTTCCGGTCGCCTTGATGCCGGGCATTTCCGGACAATTCTTCAAGAGCTTCGGTTACACGGTCGTGATCTCGGTGCTTATGAGCTTACTCGTCGCTCGTATGATCACGCCGCTGATCGCAGCGTATTTCCTGAAGTCGCACGGCGAACAGCCGCACGCTTCAGGGCGGGCCATGCAGGGCTATCTCAACATCCTGCGGTGGAGCTTGGATACCAGCAAGGCCGAAGCCTACCGGCAGCGGCATCCGGGGTTCGGGGCAGCCGTTTGGTCGCTGTTTCGTGACCACCGGATTTTCATGGTGGGCGCAGGTATTGCGGCTTTCGTGATACAGATCGTCCTGTTCGTGACATTGTCGATGTCGTTCCAGCCGCCGCTGAACCTCGACTTCTCGACGGTCCGCATCGGCATGCCCCCGGGCGTGACACTTCGCCAGACTGAAGCAATTGCCGATCAGGCGTCGGCGATCATCCAGGCTGATCCATCCGTGGATCGCGTGTTCCAGCGCGTCTACGTCGGCGCCGGCTTCCTCAACATCGTGTTGAAGAAGGATCGCGAAGTCACCTCGACCGAGTTCGAGCGGAGCCTTGGCCCCAAGCTTTCGGCGATTGCCGACGCACGCGTGAACTTTCAGAGCCAGGGCGGCGGCGGCCCGGGTGGCGGCGGTCGTGACATCGTTCTCTACCTGGGCGGCGATAATCCGGAGAAGTTGTTGGCTACAGCCAATCAGATCGCCGATGAGATGGCGACGCTGAAGGAACTGCGCGCTCCACGCGCCATGGGTGACCTGGTGCGGCCGGAAATCACCATCAAGCCGCGCTTCGACCTTGCAGCGGATCTTGGCGTGACCACGACCGCCCTGTCGCAGACGATCCGCATCGCAACGCTGGGCGATATTGCTCAGAACAGCGCCAAGTTCTCGCTTGCCGACCGCCAAGTGCCGATCACCGTTTCCATCTCGGAGAGCTCCCGGCGCGACCTGTCGATCCTTGAGAATTTGCCCGTACCGACGAATGGCGGCGGATCGGTTCCCTTGAAGTCAGTCGCCGAGATCGGGTTTGGCTCGGGTCCGACGACGGTCCAGAGGACGAACCAGATCCGCCGTATCGCGGTTGGCGCTGATCTCGCTCCCAACCTCGTGTCTGGTGATGCGTGGAAGAAGATCAATGAACTACCGACGGTGAAGAAGCTGCCGGAGGGCGTCCAGAAGCTGAATCTGGGCGACTCCAAGTGGCAGGCGGAACTCGTCTACTACTTCTTCATCGCGCTAGGCTCCGGCGTCCTGCTGGTGTTCGCGGTGCTGGTCCTGCTCTACCGGCGCTTCCTGTCGCCATTGGTGAACATGGGATCGCTGCTGCTGGCGCCCCTCGGCGCGGCGGTTGGTCTCCACTTGACGAGCAATCCAGTGTCCTTGCCAGTGTTCATCGGCATCCTGATGCTGTTCGGCATCGTCGCGAAAAACTCGATCCTGCTGATCGATTTCGCGGTGGAGATGATGGATCACGGCATGGACCGTGCCCACGCGATCATCGAGGCGGGCCATAAGCGCGCGCAGCCGATCGTGATGACCACGGTCGCCATGGTCGCGGGCATGGTGCCGATCGCGATTTCACTGACGGGCGACGGCAGCTGGCGTGCCCCGATGGGCATCACGGTGATCGGCGGGCTGATCTTCTCGACGGCGCTGACATTGCTGCTCGTGCCGGCCTTCTTCTCGATTGCGGTCGACATTGAAACTTGGCTCGGCAGCAAGTTCCGCAAGCTGATCGACAATGGCGAGCCACATACCCCGATGGCAGACCCCATTCCAGCCGAGTGACCTTTATCGATTTAACGCGTTAGGGTGGCCGAAATGACCGGCAGTGCCACCCCAATCCGTTTCAATGCTTCCCAGCCCGGTGCGGCCGGGATGAAGGTTGCGGCCACGGGCCTGCTGCTGGTTATGGCGATCGTCTTCGCGGTCACCCGCAGCTTCGAACACGATTACCCCGCGCTGACCTTCGTCAAAGCCTTCGCGGAGGCGGCCATGGTGGGCGGTCTCGCCGACTGGTTCGCGGTCACGGCGCTGTTCCGGCATCCCCTAGGCCTGCCGATCCCGCACACGGCGATCATCCCTCGCAACAAGGACCGGATCGGCGACTCCCTTGCCGCCTTCATCAAGGAAAATTTCCTGATCGCTCCTGTCGTCGCCCGGCGGATGCGCAATATCGATTTGGCCGGAGCGGCCGGCCGCTTCCTCCGCACTCCTGAAGGCGAAGGAAGCCGGATCAAGGCAGGCGCATCGAGGCTGATCGGCGACATTTTCGAGAGCCTCGACGATGAACGACTGGGCGGCATCGTGAAGGGTGCGATCTCAACGCGCATTCGGACGATGGAGGTGTCCCCGCTCCTCGGGCACGCTCTTTCCTCCGCGATCGACGAGAACCGTCACATTCCGATGCTTGAAGCCGCGATCCGGTGGACCGCGCGTGCGCTGGACGCCAACGAACCCCTCATCCGCCAGATGGTGCACAAGAAGGCGAACTGGGCACTGAAGCTCGCTGGCCTGGATGCCAAGTTGGCAGATGCGATCGTAGACGGCCTGCGCAAGCTCACTGTCGAAATGTCGACGGATCCCGACCATCCCGTGCGCGTCAAGGTTCAGGAAGCACTGATCCAGTTGGCGGAGGACCTGCAGCACCGCCCGGAGACGCGCGAAAAGGTGGAAGCGATGAAGGAAGAGCTGCTCGCCAATCGCTCGGTCAGCCTTTGGATCGACACGCTCTGGCAAAAGGGTCGCGCCGCGATCATCCGCGCCGCCCGTAATCCTGACGCGGCAATGGCGGGCAAGCTCGGCGAAGTTCTTCGCACCATGGGCGGGACCCTTGAAAGCGATGCGCGCCTGCGCTCAGCCATCAACCAGTTCGCTCGGCGTGCCGTTGCCGGAATGGCGGCGAGCTACGGCGGGTCCATCGTCAAGCTTGTCTCGGAAACGATCCGGGGCTGGGATGCCCGGACGATCACCGCTCGCCTGGAAGCGGCAGTTGGTCGGGAC
>JBJMUK010000082.1:0-2552 GCA_045811225.1 Sphingomicrobium sp.
TTCAAGATGCTTCAGGACGACCAGATCAAAAAGACGCAGGTCCGCCTGATGCAGGCCGGCATCCGCACCAAGGACCTGGCCTTCTTCATCATTTTCGCTCGCTTCGTCCTTCCAGTCGTACTCGGCATTGGCGCGGTGCTCGCAGTCTATGTGTTCGACGCCTTCCCAGACTGGGGCGCTTTCAAGCGCTACGCCTTCGTCGCAGGCACGCTGGTCCTGAGCTACAAAGCGCCCGACCTGTGGCTCAGCAACAAGGTCAAGAAGCGCAGCCATGCCGTCCGCAAGGGCCTACCCGACGCGCTCGACCTCTTGGTGATTTGCGCAGAGGCAGGCCTGACGGTCGACGCCGCGTTCAATCGCGTCGCCAAGGAGCTCGGCAAGGCATATCCGGAACTTGGAGACGAATTCGGCCTGACCGCCATCGAGCTCGGCTTCCTTTCCGAGCGTCGCCAGGCGTTTGAGAACCTGGCCACGCGCGTGGATCTCGAAGCCGTTCGCGGCGTCGTCACGACCATGATCCAGACGGAGAAATACGGCACCCCGCTCGCGTCGGCGCTGCGCGTGCTGTCGGCGGAGTTCCGCAACGAGCGGATGATGCGCGCCGAGGAGAAGGCTGCTCGCCTGCCCGCCATCATGACCATTCCGCTGATCCTGTTCATTCTGCCGACCCTGTTCATCGTCATCCTCGGTCCGGCGGCCTGCTCGATCAGCGACAACTTCCTTAAGCAATAGCGCTACTCTTCGGGGTGGGGACCGCCGTCGCTCTTCCAGTGGAGGGGCGGCGGTTCTCGTTTCGGGAACGAATTGATGGCACCAGAGGTTGAACCTCCGACCAAACGGACAGGGACTTACGCCATGCTCAATTTTTCCACGGACCAGTGGATCATCGTTCTCCTGGTATTCCTGCTCGGCCTGTTCATCGGCGGCTTCATCTTCTCAGGGGGCGGCCGCAAATGGAAGCATCGCTATAATACGGAGGTGGAGCGCCGCGAGGAGCTCGAACGCCTCCATACCGAACGCGAGAAGGAATGGCGCGAGCGCGATTCGCTAAGGGCGGCTGCTCTAAAAGGTGATCGTAATGCCGACGGCGTCGTCGACGAGCGAGACGTCTAGCCTTCGATCTTCGAGAAGTCTGCAACCGTGTGCACCGCGTCGCGAAGGCGCGCGAGGAGGTTTAGTCGCCTTGCCCGGACGGACGAATCCGGGTCGTTGACCGTCACCTTGTCGAAGAAAGCGTCGATCGGGGCGCGAAGGCTCGCCAATGCGGCCATGGCACCTGTGAAATCTTCGGCGGCGACCGCGGTCTCCGCCTTGGGCTCGGCGTAGTCGAGCGCCTTAATCAGCGTAATTTCCTCTGATGGCGCATCCGCCGGAACCGCTGCGCCAAGCGCCATTTCCCTTACCGCCTCGGCAATCGCGGGCTCCTCGACCAGGACCAGCGGATCCTCTTCGCCGGTTTGTGGAATCCCCTGCTCCCCCCTGCCCGCCATGACCCGCGGCAAGTCCCACTTTTCCTTCTTGAGGATGTTCGCAGCGCGCTTGTAGCCGGCGAGTAAATTTGATCCCTCCCCGGTTTCAACGAATTCCTGAAGCTCCGTCACGCGAGCGAGCAACCTTACTAGGTCGTCCTCCCCGCCTAGCGAAAAGACCGCGTCGATGAGATCGTATCGAACACCCGCGTCGCGTTGCTGAACCTTGAGTCGGTCGGCGAAGAAGTCGAGCACCTCCGGTGCGGTTCGATCGAGCCGATGCGCTATCGCCGTGTCGGCATCCTGACCGGCACGGTTGGCGAGCGCACCTCGCACCGCCTCAGTGAGATTGAGCCGCAGCCCATTGCACACGATCAGTTCAATTGATGCGATCGCCGCCCGTCGCAGGGCGAACGGGTCCTTCGAACCCGTGGGCTTAAGATCGACCCCAAAGAAGGCACAAATGGTATCCAGCTTGTCCGCTAGCGAAACCGCGACCGTGATGGGCGCGGTCGGCGTGTCGTCCCCTTGCCCAACCGGCTTGTAATGATCGCGGATCGCATCGGCGATTGATCCCGGTTCACCCTGGGCGCGGGCGAGATGGCCGCCGATCACACCCTGCAGTTCGGGGAACTCGCCGACCATGCCGGTGACGAGGTCGGCCTTGGCCAGCCGCGCCGCGCGCTCGACTTCGTCGGGCTTCGCGCCTTTGACGATCCCTTCCTCGACCAGCCAGCGGGCGAGCTTGGCGACGCGCTCGACCTTGTCGGCGACGGTGCCGAGCTTCTCGTGGAAGACGATCTGGTCGAGCTTCCTGGCCTGCTCAGGCAGCGGCACCTTGAGATCTTGGTCCCAGAAGAAGCGCGCGTCGCTGAGCCGGGCGGCGAGCACCTTCTGGTTTCCGGCGATGATCGCATCGGGGTCGCTGGATTCGATGTTCGAGACGAACACGAAACGGCTGGAAAGCTTGCCGCTCTCCCGGTCCCGGCAGGCGAAATATTTCTGGTTCACCCGCATGGTGAGCTGGATGACCTCGGGCGGCAGCTCGAGAAAGGCGGTATCGAAGCTGCCCTTCAACGGCAC
>JBJMUK010000083.1:0-4133 GCA_045811225.1 Sphingomicrobium sp.
GACGATCTCGCCCGTTCCGAACCGCGCGCGCGCCGACTGAAGATCCGCGTCGGTGCAAGCGTCGACTGCGACCGACGGAACTGTCGGAACGCCCTGCTCGATCAGCTCGGCGAGATAAGCCTTGTCACTGTTCCAGCGCAGCAGTCTCGGCGGATTGATGACCGGAAGCTGGTCCTTCTCCAAGCGATCGAGGAAGGATAGCCACTCTCCGAAGCGTAGATGATAGCCCCAGCAGATCAGCGGAAGGATCAGGTCGTAGTCCCCGAGATCGCGGGCTTCGCTCCACTGCTGGGTCTCAACCGTCGCGCCCCGGTCGACCAGAGGCTTGGCCTGCGGTTCGAAGGCCCAGCTCCAGTCTTCCGGATAATCCGGAGCGGGTGCCAGGAAGAGGAACTTCATGGGCTAGCGGGCGAGCAGGATGCGGGCCTGACCCGCGATTTGCGCCAGCATCGGTGCGCTGACGTGCCCTTCACTGCGCGCTCTCGCGATCAGGGAACGGAATTGCTCGATCCGAGGGCCCTGCCGCTCGACCCAGCCGGACACCAATGTCTCCGGATCCTTACCGCGGCCCCGCGACAGGAAGTCGATGCGAAGTTGCTCGAAGTCTCTCGACAGCCCGGCGGTCAGCAGCCGCTCCCACTGGTTGGCCGGAACGAAGCGGGCGAGCTGCTGCTGCGCCCAGTCAATCCCAAGCGCTTCACCGATCATCGTGTAGCCGTGCGCCAGCGCAAGCTCATCGATGCCTCGACGCGCGGCAAGCGCTGCCAAGCCAAAGGCTCCGTCCAGCTCGAAAAGTCGGATCAACCCGTCCACGATCTCCGGGCTCGCGCCGAGTGCCATCAGCCGGTCACGCCGAGTGCCGGCTTCACTGCGGACTTCGGCACGGATGAGGCGCGTGGTTGCTCCGGCGATGCGACGAACACCGGGCTGGAACAGACGGCACAGCTTGCCCGCATCTGTTTCGCCGCCCGACGCCCGCAAAATGTCGGACATGTGTGAACGGATGCTCGATGCAGCAATCGAGAACAGTTCGATACGGACGCTTTCCGTCAGCTGCGCGCCTTCGATCTGAGTCCACAGCTTGTCCAGGTCGAGCAATCGTTCCGCAACGATGAACGCGATGACGACCTGTGCGAGTGATGCCCCCTCCTCCTCCGTCAGCTCCAGCGCGAGCGCGGGTCCCAGACGGTTGACGAGGCGATTGGCGATCTTCGTGGCCAGGATTGCGTTGCGAAGCGGATGGGCCCTGATCGATGCTGCATGGGCCTTCTGCATCGGCGCCGGGAAGGCGTCGAACAGCTGGGCTTCAAGAATCTTTTGATCGGCCAGGTTCAACGTCTCGGCGGCGCTCTGAAGCGCGAGCTTGGACATCGAGAGTATCACGGCGAGTTCGGGCCGTGTCAGACCCCGGTGGTCTTCGCTGCGGCGGAGCAACTCCTCGCTCGTGCCAAGACCCTCGACCTTGCGGTTGAGCCGCGACGAAGCCTCGAGCAGTTCGATCGTCCGGACGTAAGCGGGAAGCGCTGTCTCGCCGCCGCTTTCTGCGATGGACAAGGCAAGGCTTTGGAGGCGATTGTCCTCCAGCACGATCTCACCCACATCATCGGTCATCCTGGCGAGCAGGGCATTGCGCTTTGCTTCGGATAGGTTCCCGTCCCGCATCTCGCGGTTCAGCGGAATCTTGATGTTCACTTCATTGTCCGAGCAGTCGACGCCCGCGCTATTGTCGATGAAGTCGGTGTTGATGCGACCGCCACGAACGGCAAACTCGATGCGGCCGGCCTGCGTGATCGCCAGGTTTGCGCCCTCCCCGATCACCTTTGCGCGCACTTCGGCGCCGTCGACGCGAAGTCCGTCATTTGAAGGATCGCCGACATCCGCGTGCGACTGCGTCGACGCCTTGATGTAGGTGCCAATGCCGCCAAACCAGAACAGATCGACCGGGCTCTTGAGGATCGCGTTGATCAGCGATGCCGGGTCCATGCTCTCCTGCTCGATCCCGAGTGCTGCGCGCGCCTCCGCGCTCAGCGGGATGAACTTTTCGGTGCGCGGATAAACCCCGCCGCCCTTCGAGATCAGCTTGGCGTTGTAATCCGCCCAGCTGGAACGCGGCAGGCCGAACAGCCTCTCCCGCTCTTCGAAGCTCTTGCCTGGATCGGGGTCAGGATCGATGAAGATGTGACGATGGTCGAAGGCTGCAACCAGCTTGATCGATCTCGACAACAGCATTCCGTTGCCGAACACGTCCCCCGACATATCTCCGCAGCCGGCAACCCGGACGGCATCCTTCTGAACGTCGATCCCAAGTTCCAGGAAGTGCCGCTGCACCGAGATCCAGGCGCCCTTGGCAGTGATGCCCATGGCCTTGTGATCGTAGCCGTTGGAACCGCCGCTCGCGAAAGCGTCTCCAAGCCAGAAACCGCGTTCCAGGGCGATGGCGTTCGCGATGTCGGAGAAGGTTGCCGTGCCCTTGTCGGCAGCGACTACGAAGTATGGATCGTCACCATCGTGGACGACGACGCACTGTGGGTGGACGACCTTGTCGTTGACCAGGTTGTCGGTGACCGAAAGCAGCGCACGAATGAAGATCCGGTAGCTCTCGGTTCCCTCCGCAAGCCACGCATCACGGTTCGATGGCGGCGGCAGATGCTTGGGGTAGAAACCGCCCTTGGCGCCGGTTGGAACGATGACCGCATTCTTGACCAACTGCGCCTTCATCAAGCCGAGGATCTCGGTGCGGAAGTCGTCGCGCCGATCCGACCAGCGCAGACCGCCGCGTGCGATCGGTCCGCCGCGAAGGTGGATGCCCTCAACGCGAGGCGAATAGACCCACATTTCGCGCCACGGCACCGGCGCCGGAAGTCCGGGCACCCGGCCGGAGTGAATCTTGAAGGCAATCGCTTCGGCAGCGGCAGGCGAGAATGCGTTGGTCCTGAGAATGGCGTCCACCAGGGCGCGCAGCCGCCGAAGAATACGGTCCTCGTCAATGGACTGCACGGTCGCCAGGGCGCCGTCGAAGGCTGACCTTGCCTCGTCCATCTGCTTCTGACGAGCGCCGGTTACAGTCGGATCGTGCGCAACCTTGAACAAGCGAATCAACGCATTGGTCGCATCCGGCGCACGGCGCAGGGCATCAACGATGGTAACCAGGCCGAAGCTGCTTCCCGTCTGGCGGAGATAGCGGAACCAGGCGCGGATCCAGATGACGGCACGAGTGCTGAGGCCCGCAAAAAGAACGAGCTGGTTGAATTCGTCATTTTCGGACTCGCCGCTGAGCACCGAAGCAATCGCGCGTTCGATCTCCGCACTCCGTTCGAGGATCGCGTCTAGGTCCCCTTCGCTTCCAAGCTCGACCCGGAAGTCGTGGATGTATCCCAGTGCTCCGCCTGACAATGCGGTCGGCACTTCCTCCAGCACCCGGAACCCGAAGTTTTCCAGCACTGGAACGACTTCCGATAGCGGCACGAGCCCGCCACGAGCATAGGTCTTGAGGTGGAGGGCCCCCGCTTCCTCGCCGGCGACCCGCCACATGCGAACGGCACGATCACGATCGCTCGCCAAGCCGCTAAGCTGCAGAATGTCGCAAGCCGCCTCGCCGCTCGCCGTACGAATTCGATAACCGTCCGGGAATGCGGGAAGGTAAGTTAGCCCAAGCCGCGTCGCGCGTGGCGCGCCGACCAGGGCGACCAGGTCGGATTCCACGGATGGTGCCCACCCACGAACCATCTCCACCAATTGCCGGTCGAGTGCATTACCATCCGGAAGCTTCGCGTCGGGCCCAATCGGAAGGGTGAAGCGAAGCAAGGCAAGCTCGCCGTCGTCGAGCTCGACCGACCAACTGCTCAGCTGATTGCCGATGGCCGCTTCAAGCATCGCCGCGACTGCCTTCCGGCGCGCCGTCGTATATTCGTCGCGCGGGAGCCAAGCGAACGCATAAACGTGACGGCGTACGGCGTTGGGAAGCAGCAACAGGCGGGGGCGTGGACGGTCCACTAGCGACATTGCAGTCAGCGCTGCGGTGCGCACCTCTTTCGGATCGAACCCGACCAGCAAGTCGTGCGGCAAGGTCGACACGGCATGCTCCATCGCCTTGCCGCCGTGACTATTGGGAGCGAAGCCCAGCTCACGGTCCA
>JBJMUK010000084.1:0-2975 GCA_045811225.1 Sphingomicrobium sp.
ATCGCCGTGCTCGTCCTGATCCATGACTTCCTGCGCTATTGGGAGCATCGCTTCGAGCATCGGTTCTGGTGGCCGGTTCACGCCGTCCATCATTCGGCAACAGAGCTTCACGCCGGCAATTCCTATGCTCATCCTATGCAGGCCGCCCCCGAGTTCCTGCTCGTGTCGATCCCTCTCAGCCTCGTGGATTGGGGCGGCGCTCACATGGTCGGTGCGCTGGGACTCTTTGTGGCCTTCCAGAATTTACTTATTCACGCGCCGCTCCGGGTTCACGCCGGCCCGCTTCGGTTCTTCTACGTGGATAATCGATTCCACCGGATCCACCACTCTGCGGAAGAGCGGCATTGGCACCGCAACTTCGGACTGATGTTCAGCATTTGGGATCGGGTTTTTGGTACGGCGGTTGAGCCGCTCGAATGCGAATGGCCGGGCACGGGAGTTCCCGGACTCGCTCCTACGCTCAACCCAATCAAATTCATGTTGCGCCCACTCACCGCAGGTGCGCGGCCAGCCGAAAACTCACTTGAGAACCAAGTTCGTGAAAGCCGTGAGGACGCCGCTCACGCTGCCGCGCCGATAGCTATGCTTCCAACACATCAACCAGAAGGCGCGGGTTGATCGGACCCGCTCCATCGTGTTCGAAAAGCATCACGGCTGTTTAATCCGCGTGGGTCGGGAACCCGACAGACAAATTGCAGTTGCGGCAACCATGAGTGAGGATCCGCTGGACCACATGAGGGAGCGCATCGCGAAATGCCGCCGCCTCGCACAATATGTGAATGATCCTCGGACGACGGAGGCACTGCTCGAGATGGCCGAGCAAGGAGAGGCTGATTTGATCAGCTTGATGGCGGAACGTGCTGCGAGCTCAAATCAATCGGACCCGGCCTGAACCTAGGGCAACGTGGACGGCTGCGGCTGCTCCTTCAGCCAGGCCTGGAACATCAACACAGCCCACAGCTTCGACTGATCGTTCGTTCGCCCGCTGAGGTGGCTCTTCCACGTGCTGCGCACCGGGCCGGCATCGATGAAGCCCTGCTCACGAAGTTGTTTCTCGTCGAGAAGCTCTTCCGCCCATCCCCTCAGCGGACCCCGCAGCCATTGCTGGACCGGGACGCTAAAACCCATCTTCGGACGGTCGATCAGCCGCTCTGGTACGTAACGCGTCAGCAGCTGGCGGACGAGTCACTTGCCCTGACCGGCCCGCTGCTTGAGGTCCACCGGCAGCCCCCAGGCGAACTCGACGACCTCTCGATCCAGGAACGGCGCCCGCGTTTCCAGTGACACGTGCATCGACGCGCGGTCGACCTTCACGAAGATGTCGTCCGGCAAATAGGTCATGAAGTCGGCGAGCATCATCTCGTCGAGGGGTTCGGAGCCGGCAGTCTGGAGCGTGGGCGCACCGTTCGCGCTTCCAGCCGCGCCGATCACTATGGACTTGTGCCACCGGGCAGTGATTGCCCGAGACGTCTGTCCCGGCGAATTGGAACGAAGCACCCCGGCTCCGCGCCGAATCTTCGAGGCGAACGGAGCGGCGTCGTCTGCGTTACCCAGGAGCGCGCCCAGGCTGTTCCAACCTGCGGCCGGTACGGCCTTGATCGCCGAGGCCGCTCCAGACCGCAGCGGCAGCGGGATACCCTTCATTCGTGCCCAGAAGCGTTGGGCCGTGAGATAATGATCGTAGCCGCCAAATAGCTCGTCGCCACCATCCCCACTGAGCGCGACGGTCACCTGCTCCCGCGCCATCTTCGCCAGCAGGTACGTCGGTATCTGCGACGAGTCAGCGAATGGCTCATCATAGATTGTCGGCATCAGCGGAATGGCGTCGAGAGCATCCGACGATCGGACCATCAGTTCCTGGTGATCGGTGCCCAGGTGCTGGGCAACTTCCGCGGCGTAGTCCGCTTCGTTGAACTCCTGCTCCTCAAAGCCGATCGTGAACGTCTTCACCTGTCGGCCGGAACGCTTCTGCATCAGCGCGACAATCGTCGAAGAGTCGATACCGCCGGACAGGAAGGCGCCCAGCGGCACGTCGCTCAGCATTTGGCGGGACACCGCGGCGGAAAGACAGTTTTTGAGCTCCGCAAGCGCATCCGCCGGCGACCACGGACGCCGTCTCTCCACTCCAGCGGCTGCAACCTCGGCTGCCGACCAGAAAACGTGCTGCTTCTCGTTCCCGTCCGCCTCGATGCTCACCCAGGTGCCTGGCATCACCTTCCGGACACCGGCGTAGATCGACTGCGGAGCGGGAACGTACCCGTGGCGGAGATATCCGGCCAAGGCTGTGCGATCCAGCTCCCTTTCGAAGCGGGGATGAAGTGCGATCGCCTTGAGTTGTGACCCGAACAGCAGCACCCGCGATCCGCCGCGGCCTTGCCACCCGTAGTAAAGCGGCTTTTCTCCGGCCCGGTCGCGGGCAAGGATCAACCTTCTTTCGCTTCGATCCCACAGGGCGAAGGCAAACATGCCGTTCGCTCGCTCCAGAGCGCCAGCGACGCCCCAGGTCTCGAAGGCAGCAAGCAACGTCTCCGTATCCGACGTGCCGCGCCACTTCGTCGAACCGATCTTCTGCCGAAGCTCCAGGTGATTGTAGATCTCACCATTGTAGGCGAGCACGAACCGGCCCGATGAGGAGTGCATCGGCTGGTTGCCGGACTCGGTGACATCGATGATCGCAAGACGGCGGTGCGCTACGCCGAAGCCAGCCTCACCGTCGATCCACTCACCCCGGCTGTCCGGGCCGCGATTTCGAATAGCATCGCCCATGGAGCGCAGAAGCGGCAACGCCTGCGTTTCCGGAACCCCCCGCGGGTCGAGGAAGCCCGCCAGGCCACACATGCTAAGCGGTACTCGACGCGGTCGCTGGCAGACACGACACTCTCATCGTCACCATTGATGAAGCTGTTTATCACAAAGAACAAGAACGTTTCATTCAACAGTTTCGAAAGAATACTGAATTAACGGGCGTTTACGCG
>JBJMUK010000085.1:0-2986 GCA_045811225.1 Sphingomicrobium sp.
CAGAGGATGCCCGGGATATCGAACCATGGAATAAGGTCGATGTTCAGC
This sequence comes from Sphingomicrobium sp., assembly GCA_045811225.1. Lineage (GTDB taxonomy): Bacteria > Pseudomonadota > Alphaproteobacteria > Sphingomonadales > Sphingomonadaceae > Sphingomicrobium. The sequence goes on from JBJMUK010000085.1 coordinate 49, forward strand.
GGTGGCAGCCACCCGCCCCAGAACAGGAGCGAGTTGAGCGCGCACATCAGGATGACGTTGCCATATTCGCCGAGCCAGAAGAGCGCGAAACTCATCGAGCTATATTCCGTCTGAAACCCCGCCACGAGCTCGCTCTCGGCCTCGGTCAGGTCGAACGGCGTGCGGAAGGTCTCCGCCATCGAGCTGATCAGGAACACGATAGCCATCGGGAAAAGCAGCGGATTGAAGCCGAAGCCGTTGAGCAGTCCGAACACATGGCCCGTCTGCGCCAGCACAATCGCCGACAGGTTGAAGCTGTTCGCCCAGAGGACCACGCAGATCAGGACGAAACCGATCGAGACTTCGTAACTGACCATCTGCGCAGCTGCGCGAAGTGCCGAGTAGAACGGATATTTGGAGTTGGAGGCCCAGCCGGCAACGATCACGCCGTAGACGCCTAGTGAGCTAGCCGCGAGAACGTACAGCAGACCAACATTGATGTCCGCCAGCACCACGCCCGCGTCGAACGGGATCACCGCCCACACGATCAGCGCCGTTGTGAACGCGACGATCGGGGCGATCATGAAGAGCCCCTTGTTGGCGCTCGTCGGGACGATGGTTTCCTTGAGGAAGACCTTCAACCCGTCGGCGAAGCTTTGGAGCAGGCCGAACGGGCCGACCACGTTCGGGCCGCGGCGAAGCGCAATCGCCGCCCAGATCTTACGGTCGGCATAGATGATCATCGCGACTGCCAGCATCAGCGGCAGGGCGATGATCAGGATGCCGATGATGGTCGCCAGGAACCACGACCATTCGTAAGTGAGCCCCCAATGCTGGAAGGTCGCAGTCACTCCGCGGCCTCCTGCGTGGGCAGGCCGACGACCAACTCGTCAGAGCAGGTGTGCATGGTCGGACTGGACCGCGCGATGGCGTTGGTCAGGTAAAAGTCGGCGATCGGATAGCGGATCAGCCCCTCCGCCTTCGTGTCGAGCTTGGGAGCCTTCCACGGCAGGTCCACCAACCCGTCGCGACCGAGCTGCGGATATTCGGTTATCATTGCCGCGCGCAGTTCGTCGAAGCTGTCGAAGGGCAATGTCTTGCCGATGAGCTGCGAAAGCGCGCGGAAGATCGCCCAGTCCTCGCGCGCCTCGCCGGGCGGGAACACAGCGCGCTCGGCACGCTGCACCCGGCCCTCGAGATTGACATAGGTCCCGTGCTTCTCCGCATAAGCAGCGGCGGGGAGGATCAGGTCAGCGCTGCTGGCACCAGCATCGCCGTGGTGCCCGACATAGACTTTATAGGCTCCCGCAAAGCGATCAGGCGCGACTTCGTCGGCTCCGAGGAGGAACACCACCTCAGGTGATGCCGCTTCCACGTCCGCGATGCCGCCATTCTGCGCATAACCGAGAATGATACCCGCCATCCGCGACGCCGCGGTGTGCACCACGTTGAATCCGTTCCAGCCGTCCTTGATCAGCCCAAGCGTCTGCACCAGCCCGAGCGCCGCACCCAATGCACCGGCACCAAGCGCTCCCGGGCCAACGATCACCGCCGGACGCTCAGCACTCGCGAACGCTTCAGAAACCTCCTTAGGGAGCTTGCCCAAGAGCTTAAGATCGTTGCCGATCCAGCCGACCTTTAAGCCAAGGTCGATCTCCGGTCCGAGGCCGAACACCTTGGCGCCCTTCCGGGCGGCCTTGCGGAGCCGCGTGTTCACCAGCGGCGCTTCCCACCGAAGGTTCGTGCCGATCAGAAGCACGACGTCGGCGTTCTCGATGCCAGCGATGGTCGAATTGAAGGCGACAGCCGACAGGCTCGACGTATCATAGCTTAGTCCGGTCTGCCGCCCTTCAAGCAGGCTGCTCCCCTGGCCCTCGATCAGCTTCTTCGCCGCATACATCGTCTCGGCGTCGAGCAGGTCGCCGGCGATCGCAGCAACGCTCGGTCCGGCCTTCTTCAGCTTCTTCGCGAGCACATCGAGCGCCTCGCTCCAGCCCGCTTCCCGCAGCTTGCCCTTTTCGCGGACCCACGAGCGATCGAGCCGATTGCGGACGAGTGCGTCGGCGTGGTGGCGCGTCTTGTCGCTGATCCACTCCTCGTTCACGTCCTCGTTGATGCGCGGAAGGATGCGCATCACCTGTCGCTGGCGCACGTCGAGGCGAATGTTGGAACCCACGGCGTCCATCACGTCGATCGATGGGACGCGCCGAAGCTCCCACGGCCGCATTTCGAAGATCTGCGGCTTCTGCAGGAGTGCGCCGACCGGGCAGACATCCGCGAGATTCCCTGCCAGCTCGGACGAAATGGCCCGCTCCAGGTAGGACGTGATCTGGCTGTCTTCGCCACGGTATAGCATGCCGATCTCCGGCACGCCCGCCACTTCACTGCTGAAGCGGATGCAGCGCGTGCACTGGATGCAGCGGGTCATCGAGGTCTTGATGACCGGGCCCATATATTTGTCTTCGATCGCGCGCTTGTTCTCGTCGTAACGCGAATAGCTGCGGCCATAGGCCATGGCCTGGTCCTGCAGGTCGCACTCGCCCCCCTGGTCGCAGATCGGGCAGTCGAGGGGATGGTTGATGAGCAGGAACTCCATCACCCCTTCGCGCGCCTTCTTGACCATGGCGGTGTCGGTCTTGATCGTCTGGCCGTCGGCGGCGGGCAGAGCGCAGCTGGCCTGCGGCTTGGGCGGCCCCGGCGCCACCTCGACCAGGCACATGCGGCAATTGCCGGCGATGCTCAGCCGCTCGTGGTAGCAGAAGCGCGGGATTTCCTTCCCCGCCAGCTCGCAAGCCTGAAGTACGGTCGCGCCCTGGGGAACCTCGATCTCGACGCCGTCGACGGTAACCTTGGGCATTATTCAGCTGCCTCGAGAATTTCATTGTCGCGCCGCTCCGCGATGCGGCGCTCGAGTTCGGGGCGGAAGTGGCGGATGAGGCCCTGGATCGGCCAAGCCGCG
>JBJMUK010000086.1:0-23332 GCA_045811225.1 Sphingomicrobium sp.
AAATGAACGCGCTGATCCAGTGCATCCGTGATCGGCGGGGCGGAGCAGGTGCGGAGATGGCCCTGGTCATCCCGCTGCTGCTCATAATCCTCGTCGGCTCCATCGAAACGGGCAATTATTTCTACAATGAGCACAAGCTGGTCGAAGGCGCCCGGAACGGTGCGCGCTATGCTGCCCGCCAGCGCTTCTCGAACTACTCCGCCTGTTCGGGCACGGTCGGGGGGACGGTGTATGCGGACACCAAACTGATGGTTCGTAAAGGGACGCTCGACAGCACTGCTAACGACTTGCTGCCCAACTGGGCCGATGCGGCCACGGTTTTCGATGTGACCATGACTTGCCAGCCGGCGCTCGCAAACGGGTCAGGCGGCAATTACGTCCTTGGCGGCATCTACGCGAACGCGAGTTCGGGTGCTCCCACGGTTCTAGTCAGCGCTAGCCTTCCCTATCGGCCGTTGTTCGGTGCGTTCGGTTTCACCGGGCTCGGTTTCAAGCTCAATGCGACGCAAACTGCGGCGGTGATGGGGCTATGAGAATTATCCGCGACACACGCGCCAGCTCCGCCGCGGAATTTGCGCTGGTTCTACCACTGTTGCTGCTGTTCCTTTTCGGCATCATCGACGGGGCCCGCTGGCTGTGGGAGATCAACCGCGCCGAAAAAGCCGCGCAGGCCGGCGCCCGCTTCGCGATTGTGACCAATCCCCTGCCCGGCGGCCTCGTGACTGCTGACTACGTCGGAACCGGAGGTCTTACGCAGGGAGACGTCATACCCAAGTCCGCCTTCGGGAAGGTCACCTGCACGAACACTGCGTGCTGCCCTTCCGGGGTTACTTGCACGACGCCGTATCCCGCCCTCGGCACCTTCGATGCCATGGCCTTCGACCGAATTCTCGCGCGCATGCGGATGCTCAAGCCGGACCTTGCGGCGACCAATGTCCAGGTGAGTTACGAGGGCTCTGGCCTCGGCTATGCCGGCGATCCGAACGGCATGGACATCTCGCCGATTGTGACGGTCAGGGTCACCGGCCTCACGTTCCAGCCGATCACGACCTTGATGCTGGCGGTGTTCCCGATGCCGAGCGTCTCCTCATCCCTGACCGCTGAAGATTCCAGCGGGACGGCGTCGAACTGACATGCGCAATATCGGAACCTCGACTGTCCCAAGGGGGAACATGCCGGGATCGCAGATTACCTGCGAAAGCGCGCTGTGTCAGAACTTACTGGATGATTTCCGCGCCATGCTTGCTGACGAGCAATCCGACGGAAATGGGTCAAATTCAAGGTGTCGAGTATGAGCGCGATGAACAACAACGATTCGGGCCGAGGCTGGCTTCAGCATAGCCGGACTCCGCCAGTGCAGCTGTATCTGTCCGATCAGGACGGCAACACGGCCGTGCTCGTTGGAACCAAGGCGGCCGGATTCCTCCTCAACGTCTCGCCGGTCGCGGTTGACGCGCCGATCGATCCATCCAGCCTGAACGGCGCAGCCGCCGGCATAGTGGAGGTCGCCGCCGACAATCCAAAGTCGATCGCGAGGTTTAGCAATTTGGCAAGCCGGTCGAGTGTTCCACTGATCGCCGCGGCCTACAATCCGCCGCTGGCGCTCGTCCGGGCGCTCGTCCGTGCGGGTGCGCACGACGTCGTGCCCTTGCCGCTCGACGCGGACGATCTTGAAACATCGCTCGCGCCAATCCGTGACAGGCTGCTTGAGCACCCTAGCAGCGGGACGGTCGGCGCTGGCAAGGTCGTCAGCGTCATCAAGAGCGTTGGGGGAATTGGTGCCACATCGCTTCTGGGGCAGCTCGGCATCCGCTCGGCGCTTAATCAGGCGGCACGTGGGCGAGACGTTTGCCTGATCGATCTCGACGTTCAGTTTGGGGACGCGGCCTTCCAGCTGGGGCTGGAATCGACCTTGTCGCTGGTTGAATTGCTGGAAGCGGGAAGCCGTCTGGATGGGGAAATGCTGCGGGCAACTACGCTCAAGCACCAGAGCGGCCTCAACGTCATCGGTGCGCCGCCATCCATGATGCCACTGGAATCGCTGTCGAGCGATCAGGTCCTCGACATCGTTGAGCTTGCAACCCGGCAATTCGGGCTCGTCTACGTGGACCTGCCGTCGAATTGGACCAACTGGTCGCTGTCGTTGCTCGCAAGGTCCGACCTAGTCCTGCTGGTGACGGAAATCAGTGTTGCCAGCCTGAATCGCGCACGGCGCCAAATCGAACTCATTCGCAGCCAGGACCTGAAGGATTTGGAGATCAGGGTCGTCGCCAACCGCTACGACAAGGGCGCGGCCAAAACGATCAAGGCGACCGACATTCGCCAGGCACTCGGCCGCGACGTCAGCTTCACCATCGCCAATGAACCGCAGGTCATGCGACCCGCCATCGACCGCGGTGTTCCGATTGACGAGATCAAGCGCAAAAGCGCGGTCGGGAAGGACATCGGCACACTCGCTGACGGCGTTGCCACGATGCTGGGAATGGACCGATGACCATGTGGCAGATCCGCAAGAACAACCGTTCGGCAACAGTCGAGCCGGAGGTCGTTCAGACCGAGGAAGAACGCCGCTTGGTCACTGTTGGTGACGCAGGTGCGTTCGCAAGCCAGGACTCGAACACGGATTTGAAGGTGCAACTGCACCAGTACCTGCTTGACCAGATCAACCTGCCGGCACTCGAGCAGATGTCCCGCGAGCAGATCCAGGATGAAGTCGGCGACATTATCCTGGATGAACTTGGGCGCAGGAGCCACGCACTCAACCAGAAAGAGCGCAAGCAGCTGGTCGGGGATGTGCTCGACGAGCTTCTCGGGCTCGGACCGCTTGAGCCGCTGCTGAAAGACGGGACGATCACGGATATTCTCGTGAACGGTTACGAAAGCGTCTTCGTGGAACGCTACGGCGTGCTCGAGCCGAGCAAAGTGCGCTTCAAGGACGAAAAGCACCTCCTCCGTATCATCCAGAAGATCGTGTCCGCGGTCGGTCGGCGCATCGATGAGTCCGCTCCGATGGTCGACGCCCGGCTTGCCGACGGAAGCCGCGTCAATGCAGTCGTGCCGCCGCTCGCCATCGATGGTTCGCTCCTTTCCATCCGCAAATTCGCACGCGTGCCGATCAGCATGGAGCGGCTCATCGAGATCGGCAGTGTCCCTTCTGAAGTCGCTCAGGTTCTCCATGCGGCCGTTGCTTGCCGTCGTAACGTCCTGATTTCCGGAGGAACCGGCTCGGGCAAGACGACGATGTTGAACGCCATGTCCGCCTTCATCGACGAACGCGAACGGATCGTCACGATCGAGGATTCGGCAGAACTTCAGCTTCAGCAGCGACACACGGTGCGCCTGGAAACGCGCCCGCCAAACATCGAGGGGAAGGGTGAGATCACCCAGCGGGAACTCGTCAAGAACTCGCTTCGTATGCGCCCTGACCGAATCATCGTCGGGGAAGTCCGCGCCGGTGAGGCGTTCGACATGCTGCAGGCGATGAACACCGGTCACGAAGGTTCGATGACGACGGTTCACGCCAACAATCCCCGCGACGCCCTGTCCCGTATCGAACAAATGATCGGCATGAGCGGTATCGACATGCCGGCGCGGTCGGCACGCGCGCAGATCGCATCCGCAATCAATGTTGTGATCCAGGTCAGCCGGCTGTCGGACGGCCGCAGGAAGATCACTAGCCTGTCGGAGCTCACAGGCATGGAAGGTGACGTCGTCACCATGCAGGAGATCTTCCGCTTCCGGCAGACCGGAACCAATTCCGAAGGTCAGGTGCAGGGCCGCTTTGAAGCGACGGGCATCCGCCCCCGCTTCATGGATATTGCGCTTGCCATGGGCATCAGCCTTTCCGCTGACCTGTTTCGTCCCGACGCGAGGCTTGAATAGATGAACGAGAATTGGATCAGGGCCGCGGTTCTCGTCTGCACCTTCGGCGCAGTTCTGCTCGCCGTGGAAGCGTTGATCTCGTGGTTCACGAGCCGCCGATCCGAAGGCCATGCGATCAACATGCGCATGAAGATGATCGGCCACGGCCACTCGCGCATGGACACGATGAACCTTCTTCGCCGTTCCTCCGCCGAGTTCATCGCGACACTTCCGCCGGGACTCGCGGTATTCGTCCGCAAGCTGGAACGTCTGCTCGTTGCCGCCCAGGTGAAGATGCCGACCAGCCGGATCCTCCTTTCACTCTTGGTCGCCCCGTTGCTGATCCTTGCGGTGCTGGTGATCCTGGTCCTTCTCAGTGGAGGCGCCGTTGGGTTCGGACGCTTCCTCATGCTTGCGACCTTCGCGGCCGTGGCCGGTTTGGTGCTGCCGATCATGGTCATGCAATTCCGCGCGAACAAGACGCGCAAGAAGATGCAGGAACAGTTCCCGGTGGCTCTGGACGTGTTCGTCCGCGGACTTCGCGCCGGTCACCCGATTGCCGCGGCACTGGACTTGCTGACGGTGGAAATGCCGGACCCGATCGGAAGCCAGTTCGGCATCGTGGTGGACGAGGTAACCTACGGCGCCGATTTGCGGGACGCCCTCCAGAGCATGGCTGATCGTTGGGACATGGAAGACATGAAGATGTTCGTCGTCTCTCTGTCGGTCCAGAGCGAAACAGGCGGTAACCTGGCGGAGATTCTGGAGAACCTTTCAACGGTCATCCGGGAACGAGCGTCGATGATGCTCAAGGTCCGGGCCTTGTCGAGCGAAGGCCGGATGACGGCGATCATGCTTACGGTCCTTCCGATCTTTGCTTTCGTGATGCTTTTCCTCTTCAATCCGCCCTTCTACCTCGAGGTCGCGGATGATCCGGCATTCGCGCCGGGGTTCATCACTTTGCTCGTCCTTTATTGTGTGGGGTTCTTCACGATCCGCCGCATGGTCGATCTGAAGGTTTAGAGACATGTTCGCGACCATCGCCGATAGCAGCCTTCTTCGCTCCGCGGTTCTCCTCGCGTTGTTCGCGCTTGTCGCGGTCGTCTCCTATTTCTTTGCGAGCGCCTTAAGTGCCCGCCAGGCCGCACGGAAGCGCCTCGCCATCGGGGCCTCGGCAGAGGGTCAACCAGAGATCGTCGGATCGCTTCGGTCGCAAGGTACGGAAGACGCGTGGTTCAGAATCGTGAATGCGGTCGAGAAGGCCGGTCTGTCACTGGTCGACACCAAGGACGATGCGGTTCGCCAGCGGCTCATCGCCGCAGGTTTCACGGCCCCCTATGCGCCACGCATCTTCACGCTGGTCCGGCTGGCAATGGTGCTTGGCCTGCCAATCCTCGTGCTGCTCATGTTCTGGAGCAACGGGGCCAGCCCGGGACCGGTAAAGCTGTATCTCACGCTCACCATCGCAGCCGTGATGGGCCTGTATCTTCCAAACATCTTCGTGCGGGCAAAAGCCGATCGACGCCAGCAACAGATCATCAACGGCTTCCCTGACGCCCTTGATCTCATGCTCGTGTGTGTGGAGGCCGGCCTGGGCCTCGAAGCAGCCTTCGCGCGCGTCGGCATGGAAATGACCTCCTCTCACCCGCTGCTGGCGGAGCAGCTCGGCGCGGTGGTGCTTGAGCTCCGGGCCGGCCGCAGCCGTGAGGACGCGCTGCGGCGAATGGCGGATCGGGCAGGCGTGGATGAGATCCGGGCGTTCGCAACACTGTTGATTCAGTCGACGAAGCTGGGGTCGTCGGTTGGCCAGACTTTACGCGTGTACGCGTCTGAAATGCGGGAACGGCGTCGAATGCGGGCCGAAGAGAAGGCGCACCGCCTTCCGGTCCTCCTATCGATCCCGCTGGTGACGTGCATGCTTCCGGTGATGATCGGCGTGCTCATGCTGCCCGCGGTTATTCGTGTTATGCGTTCAATTCTGCCGGCCATGGGGGGGTGAGATGCGGATTGCGACCACAGGATTGTTGGCGTCCACGGTTCTGGTCCTTGGCGCGTGTGCGACAAGTGACAGCGGCATCAAGGTTCGCGCACTGAAATCGTCGGCGGCGGCGCAGCCAATGGCTGTTCCGGCCCGCATTGCCGAAGGGAACACGCAATTCGCTCTCGGCAATGTCGCGCTCGCGCTGGAGCTATATCGGAAAGCGTCCCGCGAGGATGTGACGAGCACCCAGGCGCTGGTGGGGATTGCCCGCTGTTATCAGAAGATGGGCCGGTTCGATCTTTCGCGGCGCAATTACGAGACGGCACTGGCGATTGCACCAGATGACACCGCCATTTTGGGAGAGCTCGCGGGTTCGCTCCGCGCGCAAGGGCTGAACAGCGAAGCGGAGGCCATCCTCGCCGAAGTCGAGACACGCAAGGCGGCCGACCTTGTTCTCACCGCTGAAATGCAAAGCGTACTCCCGCCCGTCCCGGCCGTCGGCCCGGACCTGGTGCACGTGAAGCCGCAAACGCATGCGCCAGTGACGGTGGTCGCGGCCACTGGCCGGTCCATCACGGTCAAGCTTTCGGAGGCGCCTTCCGCTGCGGCACCCGTTCGCAAGGCTCCCGTTCGCCTGACGCCCGTTCGAGACGCGCCGGTAGTGGCTGCCGCGCCTGCCGCGGTGACGCCAGTCGCGGCATCTTCGATTACGGTGGCGCTGCCGCCCGCTCCGGTTCGCCCGGTTCAGGTCGCCAAGATTATCCGCAAACCAGTGAGTTCGCGGCCGCGCCTCGAGCGCATTTCCTTGACCGAGATCGCTCTTGTCACCGCCACGGCTGGGACCCGCTTCGTCCCGTTGAAATCGACCGCCGCGGCGCAACCCGCGCTGCGCAAGCTGGCCGCTGTCCGGCCGGTGCAGCCACTCCGCTTGATGAACGCGGCGCGCATGCAGGGGCTAGCCGCAAACACGCGTTCTTTTCTCGCACAACGTGGTTGGCGGACAATGGCAGTCGGTGATGCGCCCACTGTGCGAAAGACGAGTGTCCTTCTCTACCCACAGGGGAGATTGCTTGCCGCCCGCCGCCTAGCCGCCCAATTCCGGTTCACAGTCGTTCTCAAGCCGTCGCCGGGGCAGATGACGTTGGTGCTTGGCCGGGACGCTGCGCAGGCCCAATCGAAAGTGAAGCGCGTTTGATCCTGGCCGTCATTCTATCGGCTACTTCGCTTGCTCAATCACCTGCCGCAATTTCCCTCGACGAGGTGAACCGTGCGATTGCCGCAGGTCGAATTCAGCAAGCACGGTCGATGATCGCAACGGCCATAGCCAATGGTTCTTCAGGCGACGGGCTGGAGCTCGCGCTGGCGGACGTCGATGCTGCAAGCGGCAAGTGCAGCCAGTCCCTGCCGCGCTACCGCGGCCTCCTCGACCGTCGAGGTGCGGATCCTGCCCTCTTTGAGAAAGCCGGATTGGCGGCGCTCAAATGCGACCGGTTTCAGGAGGCCGAAGGCTGGATTGCCTCGGCAACAAGCTCGGGCCGGTCGACCTGGAAGGCCTGGAATGCGCAAGGCGTGCTTGCCGATTTTCGCCAGGACTGGCCGGGCGCACTGAGCGCTTATTCGAAAGCGGCGGAGATCGCGCCAAACTCTGCGGAGGTTCTCAACAATCTGGGCTGGTCATACTTTCTGCAGCGCCGTTGGGCGGAGGCGCTCGAGTTGATCAATAATGCAGCGCTGCTCGACCCCCAGTCGAAGCGTATTGCGCGAAACCTGGAACTCGCACGGGCTGCGGTGGACGACTCGCTGCCCCGCCGAAAGGCCGGCGAAAGTGCTGATGACTGGGCGGCGCGCATCAATGATGCCGGTGTCATCGCGGGGGTCCAAGGCAAGGTGCCCAAGGCACGGTCTGCCTTCGCCCAAGCCGTAGAAGTCCGCCCCGAATGGTTCGATCGGGCCGCAAACAATCTCAAAGCGCTGGATACAAGAAAATGAACGTTGCTGCATTTGCGCCGAGTTGGATTGTCTGGGTCACGGTCGCACTTCTGGCGGTTGCGGCGGCGGAGGACGTCTGGCGCCTTCGAATTTCCAACTACATCTCGATGGCAGTCCTGGGCGTAAGTCTGCTCGCCATTTTGCTCGCCGGGCCGACCGCCGCCTTGTGGCAGAACGTGGTGGTCTTCGCCGCCATTCTTGCGGTTGGAACCTTCCTGTTTTCAAGAGGATGGATGGGGGGCGGAGATGTCAAACTGTTCGCCGCGATCTCGCTGTGGTTCAAGTTCGACGGCGCGCTCCGCCTGCTGGTCTTCGTGTTGCTTGCGGGCGGCGCAGTTGCTGCTCTCGTGATCCTCGTGCGCCTTCTGCGTGGCCGGAAATTGCGCAAGGACCGCATCGGCAGCGGGCAAATTCCTTATGGTGTTGCAATTGCGCTGGGCGCCGCGCTCGCCCTCTACATGTCGACGTTGAAATCGACAGCTTACAATTCCGAGATTCCAGTTCTGAGCATGGCGACCCCTGCCCCTTACTTGGCATCCTCAAGTGCGCGTCTGTCGGCAGCTTTGCCTAACGCAACTGCTGTCGACCTCTCGTAAATTCTATGTTAACTCAACACCAGACTGACATCGGTCAACGGGGGATTTTCATGAAACGACTTCTACTCTGCGCAGTATCTGCGGCCGCAATGGTCGCCAGCCCGGCTACCGCCCGAGACCGCTCGACCTACTTTGGCCTCGAGGTGGGTCCGATGTGGGTCAAGGACACGGATGTCGAAGTTGACGATTTCGATCTGTTCGAAGTCGAGCATAAGCTGGGCATCGATGGCGACATGATCCTTGGCCATGACTGGGGATTATTCCGGCTCGAGGCGGAGCTTGGGTACAAGCGCAGCGGCCACGACGAATATACAATCGACGGTGACAGCGTCTCCGCCGACGGTCGCACCAGCACCCACTCCGCCATGGTCAATGGCATGGTGGATTTCGGCAATGAGAGTCAGGTGGCGTTCTTCGCCGGCGCCGGCATCGGCTACGCCCAGGTCATCCACGTCGCTAAGATCGACAACGAATTCAGCTTCAAGGTGAAAGACCGCGGCATCGCGTGGCAGCTTGTTGCAGGCGCCCGCAAGACGCTCACCAACTTCTTCGACGTCGGCCTGAAGTACCGTTACTTCAACGGTGGTAACGTCAATGACACGATCGAGGGCGAATCCGTCAGCACCGACTACAAGACGCACTCGCTGCTGGTCAGCCTGATCCACAACTTCAACACGCCATTGCCGCCCCCGCCGCCGATGGTGGAAGTTCCGCCTGCACCGCCTCCGCCGCCACCTGCGACGCAGACGTGCCCGGATGGTTCGGTGATCCTGGCGACCGACGCTTGCCCGCTTCCGCCGGCACCGCCGCCACCGCCGCCGCCGACTGAAGAGCGCGGCTGATCACGATCCTTGGTGTGGCGCTTCGGGCCGATGCCTGAAGCGCCACATTCTTTTTACATCGCCACAGCGATCATAAGTTCGTGAAGACCTGCGCATCTTGGGTCAGGGAAAAGTGGATGATCGACTCAGTTAGCGATCAGCACTGCGACCAGGGTCAGTAACACTGCAAAGCCGGCGAGCATGAACGTCCGGCTCCGGTCGCGCTTCGCATCCTGTTGCTTAACGCCCCACAAGAAGGGGCTGACCGCGGGAAAGCGCGTCCCGCAGCCACCGCAGAAGGCCGCTTGCCCCGCTGACATCATTCCGCATTCCGCACATTGCATAACCGCTCTATCCCCCGACATGAGAGGAATGAGCGACTTCTTAACGCCACAGTCAAGAAAAGTTTAACATCAGCAGATGACGGAGCGCTCTGCGAGGATCGTAGTCCGAAAGGACTGGCTGGGGCGGCAGGATTCGAACCTGCGAATGCCGGTCCCAAAAACCGGTGCCTTACCACTTGGCGACGCCCCAGCAGGCGGGCGCTTGAGGAGCGCTGCAACGGCGCGCTTATAGCTGCGAGCGCCTGAGTTGGAAGGGGTTACGCGTTCGGCAGGCGACCATTGACCAGGTCGTCATAATCCTTGGCCAGCTGGCGTGACAGGTCACCAACCTCGAAGTTCCAAGGTCCGGCCGACTGGATGAAGGTCACTTCCGCTGCGCTTCCGGTGATGAACATCTGTTCGAAGCCTTCAAGCTCCTCCGGCCAGATCGCGCGCTCCACGACCTGGATCCCGCGCCTCTGCGCCAGTTCCATGACGGTCTGCCGCGTAATGCCGTTGAGGAAACAGTCGGGCGTCGGCGTATGCAGGACGCCGTCCTTCAGGAAAAAAGCGTTGGCGCCAGTGGCTTCGGCCACCTGTCCGCGCCAGTCGAACATCAGTGCATCGTTGAAGCCGCGGCCTTCGGCGTGATGCTTGGACAACGTCGCAATCATGTACAGGCCGGCCGCCTTGGAATGGACCGGTGCCGTATATGGCGCCGGGCGCCGCCACGGGGCGATGTCGAGCCGAAGTCCCTTCGCGGCGATCGCCGGGTCGAAATACTTTCCCCACTCCCAAACGGCCACGGCCAGGTGCGGCCTGGTCTTCTGCGCGGAAACGCCCATCTGCTCCGACCCGCGCCACGCGACCGGGCGGACGTAAGCATCGGTCAGGCCATTCGCCTTCAGCGTTTCGTTACAGGCCGCATCGATCTCCTCAGCGCTCCAGGGCAGCTCGAACCCCAGTATCCGCGCACTGTTGCGCAGCCGTTCGCTGTGCTGCCGAAGCTTGAAGATAGTCCCGTTATACGCGCGCTGCCCCTCGAACACCGAAGACGCATAGTGCATCGCATGGGTCAGGATGTGCACATTGGCCTCACGCCACGGCACGAGCTTGCCGTCGAACCATATCCATCCGTCACGGTCGTCGTAAGTGCGCTGGTCGATCATGTTCCCGCCTGCAGAGATGGCGTCCGCCTAGGCCAGCGGCTCGCCTGCATCAAGCTTGGGCTCAGGCGCCCACTTCGGCGGCGAGTTGCGAGCCGCGACTGGCTGCAGCATCGATGGCCCTTCCGATCAACGCCTTCAGCCCGTCGTCGGAGTCGAGCACCGCCAGCGCCGCTTCGGTGGTGCCTTTGGGACTCGCCACCTTGCGCGCAATCTCCGCCGGGTCTTCCCGCGTCGATGCATTAAGCCACGCAGTGCCGAGCACGGTTTCGATGGCAATGGTCAGCGCCAGGTCGGGGTCGAGCCCCCGCTTCTCACCGTCCTTGGCCAAAACACCGATGAAGCGAGCGACGTAAGCCGGGCCGGACCCGGCAACTGCTCCGACGGCGCCAAACTTCGCCTCGTCGGTCGCCCATAGTCCGAAGCCCAACTGGCTGATCAGGGGCGAGATGAGGTTGCGCACCCCTTCGTCTGCGTCCGCACTGTAGAGCGCCACTACACCGCGGCGAATTGCCACAGGAAGGTTGGGCATTGCGCGAACGATGGCCGCGGCTCCCGGGAAGCGCCGGCGCAGCGTTGCGCAATCTGCGCCGGCAAGCAGCGATAGGACGATCGTCTTCGCGCTGAGATAGGGGGCGAGGCTTGGTGCAACGTCCGCAAGCTGTTGCGGCTTGAACCCGAGAATGACCAGCTTCGGCGGGACGCCCGCCTCGACGGCCGTGCGCACGGTTCGGATGCCTTCGACAGGTGTTCCGCTTGGGCGAATGACTGTGAGCGGCGAAAGATCAACGTTCGCGCCGCGCCAGCCTTCGACCATCGCCCCAGTCATGTTGCCACAGCCGACCAGCCAGGTCGGCGTCGGGAAAATGTTCATTGCGGTCCCTGCTCTCGTAAAATGCGGTTCAAGCTTCGCCGTGCGTGTCGATCAATGCCGCGGAGATGGCCTCGACCGGGGACTTTCCGCCCCACAGCACGAACTGGAACACTGGATAGAAGCGCTCGCACTCTTCCATGGCGGCTTCGGCAATGGCCTCGGCCTGCTCGAAGGTCAGCCCTTCGCTCTCGCGCGCGTCCAGAATCGTGGCGTGACGGAAAACTACGAGGCCGGATCCCGACCACATCTCGAAATGGCCGAGCCACAATTGTTCGTTGATGAGGCCAAGGCACTCGTAGACGGCGGCGCGCTTCTCGACCGCGACCTTGATGTCGGGGAAGGCGAGGAACTGGAGGACCTGGTCCTCGGGGCGCCAAACGCCGCGAAGCTCATATTGCGCCCAGCTGCCGTTCGCGGAGGCTACAATTTCCCCGTCGGCCGAGCGTTCGCAGGCCCACCCACGGGCCTCGAAATATTGCTCGAGCACTTCGATGGGAGCGCCGTCGTCGCGCTCCTCCTGGGCTTCTTCGTCGCTCAGGACTGAGCCTCCGGCTTGGGTTTGGATGCGCGCGGCCTGGCGGTAGTTACCGGGCCCGCCACCTTGGCCTCCAGGGCAGCGATGCGAGCCTTCAGAATTTCATTCTCGTCGCGAGCGGCGGCGGCCATGGCTTTCACGGCGTCAAACTCGTCGCGCCCAACAAAATCGGCACCTCCGACAAACTCGCGCATCTTTTCGCGCATCGAAGATTCCGCCTCGCGCCCCATGCCGGCCATGGTCCCGGCGAAGCCGTTCATCATCTTGACCAGATCATCGAACATGCGGTTTTCCGACTGCATGTGCCTTACTCCCTTTAGAATCCCAGCAACGAGCGGCCCGCGTCCGGGTTCAGTCCTTCGATCGCGGCATTCAGCGATGCTGCGAAGATCAGCCACGCCAGATCGGGAACCATGAGCGATCCCGCCAGTGGGCGCATTCGCCAGAACTGGCCGGCAGCCGCAGCGGCAATGGCTGCCATCATGAAAATTACAACCTTGGCCAGCACGATGTCGTGGCCAGCGAAGAAGATTGGGGACCAGGCGAAGTTGAGCACCATATGGAGCGCAAAAAGGAGCAGGCCGTTACGCCTGCGATCGGATGGCGGCTCCGCAAGGACCAGCGCCAGCGACAGGCCGAGCAGCACGTACAAAGTGCTCCAGGCAATTGGAAAGGCCCAGCCCGGCGGCATGAAGAAGGGTTTCTTCAGCCCGTCGAACCACGGGTTGCCGTAACCGGATCCCGACACCCAGCCGCTCAGGAATCCGAGTCCCAGGATGATGGGCACAGTCAGGACGGCAAATTTGAGCCAGGGCCGTGCAGCTTGAACTTCAGCCATTTCCTTCATCTTTCACCGCGCCGAGCAGGAACTCGACATTGCCTTCCGGACCCGTGATCGGGCTTTCAGTTACGCCAAGCACGCGCCAGCCTTGGGAAGCAACCCAGGCGGCCGCATCGTCAGTAACGCGCCGGTGCACCAAAGGGTCGCGGACCACGCCGCCCTTGCCCACTTCCTCGCGGCCTGCCTCGAACTGCGGCTTCACCAAGGCGACCAGGATCGCGCCGCGCTTTGCAAGCTTCAATGGCGCTTCCAGGACCTTCGCAAGCGAGATGAAGCTGGCATCGCACACGACAATGTCCACCGCTTCCGGGATGATTGCCGCGTCGAGCATTCGCGCATTCGTCTGCTCGTGCACGATCACGCGCTCGTCCTGGCGCAGCTTCCAGGCAAGCTGGTTCGTGCCGACGTCCACTGCGTAGACCTTCGTGGCGCCCCGGGTGAGCAATACGTCGGTGAAGCCACCAGTTGAGGAGCCGACATCGAGCGCAACGGCCCCAGTGACGTCGATTTGAAAGCGGCTCAGTCCGTGATCGAGCTTGATCCCACCGCGAGAGACCCATGGATGATCCTTCCCACGCACCTCCAGCGGCGCCTCTTCGGGAAGCATCTCCCCGGCCTTTGCGATCTTCCGCTCACCGGAAAACACCGCTCCAGCCATGATTAACGCTTGGGCGCGAGTCCGGCTGTCGGCCAGGCCGCGCACCACCAGAAGCTGGTCGACCCGAGACTTCAGGCGCGGGCTTCCTCGACGCCGACGCTGTTGCGGCGCAGCGCTTTCAGGACCGTGTCGACGATGTGAGGCGCGGTCAGGCCCGCATCGTCATGCTGCTTCTCGGGCTTGTCCTGGTCCTGAAAGCGGTCCGGCAGGCGCATGGTACGGATTTTCAAGCCTGCGTCCGTCAGTCCTTCGTCACTGGCCAGCGTCAGCACATGTGCGCCGAGGCCACCGACAGACGCCTCCTCCACGGTCACTGCGACCTCGTGCGTGCTCAGGAGTTGGCGGATGAGGCCGCTGTCGAGAGGCTTGGCGAAGCGCAGGTCGGCGATAGTGGTCGACAGGCCCATCGCTTCGAGCTGGGCGGCGGACTTCTCGGCTTCCTCCAGCCGCGTGCCAAGCGACAGTATTGCAACCTGCCGCCCCGCGCGGACGATACGGCCCTTGCCTATCTCGAGCACCCGCGGGACTTCAGGGAGCGGCACGCCCCTGCCCTCACCGCGCGGATAGCGAACGGCGGTCGGCCCGCTGTCGTGCAGCGCCATGGTGTGAACCATGTGGACCAATTCCGCCTCGTCGGCGGGAGCCATCACCACGAAATTCGGCAAGGTGCAGAGATAGGCGAGATCGAAGCTGCCTGCGTGCGTCGCGCCGTCGGCACCGACCAGACCTGCCCGGTCCATCGCGAAGCGCACCGGCAAGTTCTGGATGGCGACGTCATGGACGACTTGGTCGTATGCGCGCTGAAGGAATGTCGAGTAGATCGCACAGAACGGGCGATACCCTTGCGCCGCAAGGCCCGCCGCGAAGGTCACCGCATGCTGTTCCGCAATGCCGACGTCGAACGTACGGTCAGGGAAGCGGTCCTCGAATCTGTCGAGACCCGTGCCCGAAGGCATTGCCGCAGTGATCGCGAGCACCTTGTGATCGCGCTCGGCCTCACCGATCAGCGCCTTGGCGAACACCGAAGTATAACTCGGCGCGGCCGCATCGGCCTTGGCCTGCTTGCCCGAAACTACGTCGAACTTCACGACCCCGTGATATTTGTCCGCCGCGGCCTCGGCCGGGCCATAGCCCTTGCCCTTCTTGGTCACGACATGGACCAGCATCGGCCCAAGATCCGCATCGCGAACGTTCTCGAGCACTTCGACAAGCGCCTGCACGTCATGCCCGTCGACCGGACCGACGTAGTAGAACCCCAGTTCATCGAAGAGCGTGCCGCCGGTCATCATCCCGCGGGCAAACTCTTCTACTCGGCGGGCGGTCCGATGCAGGGGATCAGGCAATTTGCGGGCCAGCTTCTGCGCCAGCTTGCGAGGCGTCAGATATTTGCCGGAGGACACGAGGCGCGCGAGAGAATTGCGAAGCGACCCCACCGGAGGCGCAATCGACATGTCGTTGTCGTTGAGGATCACGATCAAGCGATTGCCCGCCGCCTCGGCATTGTTCATCGCCTCGTAGGCCATCCCGGCGGTCATTGCGCCGTCGCCGATGACAGCTATGGCCTTGCCCGGGCTATCCGACAGCTTGTTGGCAATGGCGAACCCCAGCGCCGCGGAGATCGACGTGGAGCTGTGGGCTGCACCGAATGGGTCGTATTCGCTCTCGCTGCGCCTAGTGAAGCCGGACAGGCCACCGGGCTGGCGAAGCGTGCGGATGCGGTCGCGACGGCCGGTGAGGATCTTGTGGGGATAGGCCTGGTGGCCGACGTCCCAGATGAGCTTGTCGTTCGGTGTGTCGAACACGTGGTGCAGTGCAACCGTAAGCTCCACCACACCAAGGCCTGCACCAAGGTGGCCACCGGTCACGGACACCGCAGAAATTACTTCCTGCCGCACTTCCTCGGAAAGCTGCGCAAGCTGGGACTTGTCCAGTGCACGGATGTCAGCTGGCGACTGAATCGTGTCGAGCAAAGGAGTTACCGGCCGTTCTGACATCATCTGGCCCTTAGACCCGCGGGCAACCCACGGGAAGCCTATGGTTTAGCCTTCCTCGCAATCCCCACAGGTGCCGCGCACTTCGATCACGGGGCGAGGAGCAGTGAATCCGGCCGAAGCCGCCGCCTTGCGAACGCCACCGGACAGACTGTCATCATCGATATGGACGGTCTGCCCGCAATTGTCGCAGATCAGGAAGATGCAGTCGTGCAGGCAATCGGGGTGGGCGTTGGCGACATAGGCATTGGCGCTTTCGACGCGCCGCGCGAGGTTTGAACCGACGAAGAGGTCGAGGATTCGATAAACGCTGTTGGCAGCGACCCGCTTGCCACGCGCCTTCGATACCGCTTCGGCAATGTCGTAAGCGCTGGCCGGCTTCTCGAAGCTCGCAAGCGCCTCGAACACGGCGGATCGCATGTCCGTCCACTGTTCGCCGCTCGAAATGAGGCGATCGCGAGCAGCGGTTTTCAGCGACTCACCTTCGTGCATGTGGTGGTCGTGGCGCGCCATGCCGGAAAGATAGTGATACCGTTGCGCTTCAGCAAGGATTGCAAACAGCGATTGAACCCCTGCCCTCCCATTTCGTTTGCGCACGATGGAGCCCAGAAGCACCGGTGACCTCAGCGAGCCGGCGCGGCGTGACGATCATGAGGGTGACGGTGCGACGCGCGGAACGTCACGCATGGAAGCGTTCGCGGATGGCGTGTTCGCAATCGCGTTCACCCTTCCGATCTTCAACATCGTCTTGCCGACCGTCGGCCCAAACCCAGAGCCTCTAAGCCGGGAACTGCTCGCGATCTGGCCCCACTACCTGAGCTACTTGCTCGCCTCGGTGATCATCGGCCTTTACTGGGTGCACCACCATTTCTCGGGCGCAATTTACCGGACGACGGGTCACTGGTTCCTGATCGCGACCGCAATCTTCCTGACGATGATCGGCTTCATCGCTTTCCCGGCCCGGGTCTTCGCCGAACATCTGATCGTTCCCGCCGAAAGGGAAGCGGCAAGCCGGTACATCGTATTGGCCCTCGCCGCAGTGTCCCTCAGCTGGTTGCTCAAATGGAGCGTCGGGCTTCGCCGCGGACATGTGGATCAGCGACTTGAACCGGATTACGTCAGGCGGCTCAATCGACGCTACCAGCGGATCTGCGCCTGGAAGTTGGCAGCTGCCGTGGTCTGCATCTTTTCGTGGGAACTGGGGTTGGGAATGGCGATGGCCGGACTCGCCGTGATGATCCTTCCTCCCGAAACACCGCGCTATCAGACGGTGGCGCCCGCCGTGGAGGGCGAGGAAGGTTAGTTGGCGGCCATCCCGTTGAGCCGGTGCCCAAGCGCCAGGATGCCGACGCCGACCATCGTATAAAGCGCTTCGCCACCGTTATGGGGAAGGGTCAGCGCGCCGGCCATTACTCCAAGGCCAAGTCCGCCAACAGCGCTCGGCATCATGAAGCCATGTTCGAGGACGCCCCGGCCGAGAGCAATCGCACCCAACGCCATTGCCATGCTCAACCCAACCTCATGAATCCAGGGAGATCCGAGGATACCGCCGGCCGAAGCGACCAGGCCAAGGATCACCGCCGACGCGAGGCAATGGACCAGGCACAAGCCCGACAGGCCGATCGCCATCCGGTCCAGCCGGTGAGTCGGGTAGGAGAGCTGAAACATGCGAGAGACCATATAACCTCACGCAGGGATAGATACAATATCACATTGCTACCTATCGTCAGCGGTGATGGCAGATTCGCCTGCTTGTTGCGCCGGCGCGATAGGCCGATATGGCTCCTCTCATGGACACAGCCATTACTTCCCCAAGGACCACCGCTCGCGGAAATCCGCGTCCGCTCGCACTTTCCAACCTGCTTCTGCTGGTTGCAGGGCTGGTGTTCCTGATGGTCGTCGTCGGCGGGATCACCCGACTTACCGAAAGCGGCCTGAGCATCACCGAATGGAAGCCGGTAAGCGGCGCCATCCCGCCGCTAACCCAAGACGACTGGCAGCGCGCCTTCGACCTCTACAAGGCAACGCCGGAATACCAGGAGATCAACGGCCCGCGTGGCATGGATCTTGCGGCCTTCAAGCAGATCTTCTTCTGGGAATATCTCCATCGGCTGATCGGGCGGTTGATCGGTGTCGTGTTTGCGCTCCCGCTGCTTTGGTTCGCTGTTCGAGGAAACATCCCCAAGGGATACGGCTGGAAGACCGTCGGTCTTATCCTGCTCGGCGGGGCCCAAGGCGGGCTCGGCTGGTACATGGTTATGTCCGGCCTGTCCGAACGCACGGATGTGAGCCACTTCCGCTTGTCCGCGCACCTGCTGCTCGCACTTCTGATCATGAGCGCATTGGTCTGGGTGGCGCTGGACCTGCGGCAGCTCGCCCGATCTGGCCGCGACAGCCCTGCCCGCCTGGCGGGTCCAAGTGTCCTGACGATCGCTATTCTGTTCCTGCAACTGCTCCTCGGTGCCTGGGTGGCAGGCCTCAATGCCGGACAAATCGCGCCGAGCTGGCCGGACATGCAGGGGCGGTTCTTCCCTGACGGGGTGGATTGGAGCAAAGGCACTGCCTTCGCGCTGACCCACGACCCCTATCTGATCCACTTCGTCCATCGCTGGTGGGCTTGGATCGTCGTTGTTGCCCTCGTCGTCTTCGCGCGCCGGGTGAAGCGAACGCCGGGCGGCAGGTCGGCGAACATCGCGATCCACTCCACGTTCGGAACCCAGATAATCCTGGGCATCCTGACCGTCCTGAGCGGCGTCGCCATTTGGCTCGCGGCGCTGCATCAGGCCGTCGGCGCGCTGCTTCTTGCAAGCACGATCTGGGGGGCGCACGTGATTGGCCGGCCGGTTAGTCGGACGTGAGCGTAGTCTCCGTCTATGCTGTGTTCGCCAATGCCGATGAGGCCGAGCGGATCGGCCGCGACGTCGTGGAGCAACGCCTTGCAGCCTGCGTGAACATCCTGGGCCCGTGTCGATCGATCTACCGCTGGCAGGGCGAGGTTCAGAGCGCGGACGAAGTCGCAGCGATCTTCAAGACGACCGACGCGCAGGCTGACACGCTCATGACCCGCATTGCCGGTCTCCATAGCTACGACGTCCCGGCGGTCGCAGTTTGGCCAATCGAGAAGCTGCTTGGATCCTATGCGGAATGGGTCGAAGCCAACGTAGGCTAGTTCCTAATCGTGGATTGTAACCGCGTCGCGAAACTCAATGCACCCGACCACCTCTCCACCTTCGTTGATCACGTCGATCCGCTCGGCAAGCGACAGGTCGCCTTCCTTGACCTGGTCGGCCATGATTTCCCGAGCGCTCTTCACCGCGATGGCTAGCGCCGAGCCAAGATTATCGAGAATCAGTCCCTCACGGTCCTCGATCAGGTCCCCATCGACCATGTTGAAGAAGAAACGCGGCACTAAAGTCACAAATGCTGTCGTGAAGTGGAGAGTTCCCGCAACAAGTAGCCAAGTGGACGCTTGTCCCGTTTTTGTCAGCTCTCCCGCGCCAATGCTGCATAAGCTTTCGCAAGAGCGCGGTGAGCATCGCGAGCCATGACGGAGGTTGCTTTCCGTGCCGCCGAGCGTTCCGCCCGAAGTCTCATTTTGAGATAATCAGACGGGGGCGCGCCTGCGGGCTCCTCGTCCTGCAAGCCACGGCCGTTCCGAAAGATGATCAGTCCGTGCGGTTCAGTCTGGGCCATGGCCTTCTTCCGTCTCGATCTTCTGCTCGACCTCTTTCCAATGGTCGGCAGCGTCTGCTGCACCGCGCGTCCGGGCCGCTTCGGCCCGCACTTGCGCGTAGACCGACGCACACGTTCCGTATGACCGCTCCAGTGCCTCTGAATCCAGTTCAACGGCAGCTTCAGGATTTCTCTCGCTAATGCTCATTGTCTTCTTGAAATTGACTGATCCAGTTCGATCAAAATGCAGAAGGATTTCAGGGGTTTCTGACTCTATCCTGTGTTAGGTCGATTTTGCGCCAAAGCCGGGAGGGGATCGTCCGTACTGGCAGCTCCCGACGCCATCGCGACATCGTCCACGGCACAGGGTATCCCATTACCCACTCGGAAAGTGCCGGTTTTGCTTGACTTTCCAGCACTCACTGGCGATTAGCGCGGCCACAGGCGCTGCCCCCGAGCGATGCTCAGGCGGCGCTTTTCGCTTATATCAAGAGGTCCAAGCCCCATGAAGGCGCTGATGAAGACCACGAAGTCGGCAAAGCCGGCCGAGGTCGTGAAGAAATGGCATCTTATCGATGCTGAAGGTCTGGTGGTCGGTCGCCTTGCGACGATCATCGCCAATATCCTGCGCGGCAAGCACAAGCCGAGCTTCACTCCGCACGTGGATTGCGGCGACCATGTCGTCGTCATCAACGCGGACAAGGTGAAGTTCACCGGCCGCAAGCTCGACCAGAAGATCTATTACAAGCACACCGGCTATCCTGGCGGGCTCAAGGAAACCACTGCGGGCAAGGTGCTCGACGGCCGTTTCCCGGAGCGCGTGCTCGAAAAGGCCGTGGAGCGCATGATCCCGCGCGGCCCGCTCGGTCGCGACCAGATGCGTGCACTGCACCTCTACAACGGTACCGAACATCCGCATGCGGGCCAGGACCCGCAAGTCCTCGACGTCGCCGGCATGAGCCGCAAGAATAAGGTGGGCGCATAACATGGCCGACAAGAAGTCCCTTTCCGATCTGGGCGACCTGACGAGCAAGCCGGCCGAAGTTCCCGCCGCTGAAGCTCCGGCAACGGAAGCTCCTGCTGCCGAGACCGCTGAAGCCGATGCGCCTGCTGCTGACGCAGCTCCGGCGCGCCAAGAGCGCGGCGGACGCGAAGGTGGCCGTGGCCGCAAGGACCGGCCGGAATCCGACAATGGCGTTTCAACCCAGGGCCCGCAGATGGAAGCCGTGCTTCGCGAGCAGCAGCTCGACAAGTTCGGCCGCGCTTATGCGACCGGTCGCCGCAAGGACGCAGTTGCACGCGTCTGGCTGAAGCCGGGCACTGGCAAGATCACGGTCAACGGCCGCGACCAGGAAGTCTATTTCGCACGTCCAACGCTGCGTCTCGTCATCAACCAGCCGTTCGAAGTTTCGGATCGGGCCGGCCAGTATGACATCATCGCAACGGTCAAGGGGGGCGGACTTTCCGGCCAGGCTGGTGCGGTCAAGCATGGCATCGCCCAGGCGCTGTCGCGTTATGAACCAACGCTCCGCACGACGGTGAAGCGCGCCGGCTTCCTGACGCGCGATCCGCGCGTCGTCGAACGTAAGAAGTACGGTCGCGCCAAGGCACGCCGCAGCTTCCAGTTCTCGAAGCGCTAAGCCTCAATCGCAACTTCAACAAAAAGGGCGGTCCGGTACCTTCCGGGCCGCCCTTTTCGATTCTAGGCTGCGTCCATGCGCAAACTAGCCCTGGCTTTCCTGGCACTGGTAAACACCGCTCCAGCGACCGCGCAGCAGCCGGCGGAAATTCTGCTTCGGCCTGAACGCGTCTTTGACGGCGTGAACCGCAATACGCATGAGCATTGGGCCGTACTCGTTAGAGGCGACCGCATCGTGGCGGCGGGGCCTAACGTCAGCGGAAGTGCAGCGTCCCGCATCATCGACCTGCCCGGTGCGACCCTCATGCCCGGCTTGATTGAGGGTCATGCCCATTTATTCCTGCACCCCTACAACGAAACTGTGTGGGACGATCAGGTGCTGCACGAGCCATTGGCGCTGCGAACCGCCCGCGCAGTTGTCCATGCCGAACGTACGCTCCGCGCCGGTTTCACGACCGAGCGGGACCTTGGCACGGAAGGTGCGGGATTCGCCGACGCAGGGCTGAAGAAGGCCATCGATCAGGGCATCGTGCCCGGTCCGCGCCTGCTGGTCGCGACGAAAGCCATCGTGGCTCGCGGCGCCTACGGTCCCAAGGGGTTCGAGCCCGGCACGGAGATCCCCCAAGGCGCCCAGGAAGTCAGCGGCGTTGATGAGATTGTCCGGGCAGTGCGCGACCAGATCGGTGGTGGGGCCGACGTGGTCAAATTCTATGCCGACTATCGCTACGGCAAGGGCGAGCCGAGCCGCCCTACCCTCTCCCAAGCAGAATTGAGCGCGGGCGTCGCTGCCGCCCATGATGCGGGCCGGCAAGTGGCGGTCCATGCGTCAACCGCAGAAGGCATGCGGCGGGCTGCGCTTGCCGGAGCTGATACGATCGAGCATGGCTACGAAGGGACGGCCGAAGTCTTCAAGCTGATGCACGACCGAGAGGTCGCCCTCTGCCCGACGCTCGCAGCTTCGGAGGCCTATGCCCGTTACTTCCAGCATTGGAACGGGCAGGAGCCCGCGCCTGCTGATGTCCTCGAGAACCGCAAGTCGTTCCAGTTGGCGGTGAAGGCTGGTGTGCCGATCTGCATGGGTGGGGACGTGGGCGTCTACACTCACGGCGAGAACCTGCGTGAGATGACTGCGATGCAGGCCGCGGGCATGCCCGCTGCTGATGTGCTGGTCGCAGCGACGTCGGGAAACGCGCGCATTTTCGACCTCACCGACCGCGGAGCAATTCGCCCTGGACTGCTCGCCGACCTTGTGGCGGTCCAGGGCGACCCGACACGCGATGTCTCTGCAGTCCAGAACATCCAATTGGTGCTGAAGGGCGGAATAATCGTCCAGGGCAAATGAAGGGGAGAGTGATGAACGTAGAGCGCAGGGTGTTTTTAGGCGCATCGATTGCAGCCGCCGCCGTGGCTTCGACCGCGGCGAAGGCGCAGTGGGGTGATCCGCCGACACCGGCCCAAGGCGATCCTGCAGCGCCCTTCTTCCCGGCGCGTGAACGCTTCCCGCTCTGGCCCGGCTCACCTCCGGGGGCTTCGGCAGCAAAGATCTCCGCCAACTGGACGATGAACGGCCCTAGGAATGCACGCGAGCTTTGGATCCGCGGTGTGCCGTTCGCCGAGGTTCACGTCTATCGCCCCGCGCTCCCGGACGGCTCTGCTCTGCTTGCCCTTCCCGGTGGCGGCTACAGCTTCCTGTCCGTGCAGAACGAAGGCTTGGACGTGGCCCAGCACTTCAATCCGGGCGGAACGACAGTGTTCATTCTCACCTATCGCCTGCCGGGCGAGGGCTGGGCCAACCGATCGGTCGTGCCACTGCAGGATGCCCAGCGCGCCATGCGGCTGATCCGCGCCCGCGCCGCGGAGTTCCGGATCGACCCGAAGCGGCTTGGCGCAGTCGGCTTCTCGGCGGGCGGTCACCTCGGCGCCGACCTTGCGGTCTCCTATGACGAGCCGGTCTACAAGCCGATCGACGCCGCCGATCGCCAGTCCGCTCGCCCCGCGTTCGTGGGGCTAGTCTATCCGGTGGTATCCATGCGTCAGACGGACAGCGGCGGCCGCGCAATCAGCACGCTCACTGGAGAAAATCCGTCCGCTGAGCTGATCGCTGCACGGTCTCCGGTTCTCAAGGTCAACGAGGACACGCCGCCCAGCTTCCTCGTCCACGCCGTGGACGACGGGCTTGTGCCCTTCGAGAACAGCGTCACATGGCTCCAGGCCTGCCGCAAAGCGGGCGTGCCAGCGGAATCGCACATCTTCAGCGAAGGCGGTCACGGCTTCGGTCTACACCTCGCGAAGGACCTACCGGGCTCGCGCTGGCCCGACTTGTTCAACATCTGGTTCCGCAAGCACGGAGGCTGACCGCGCCGTTCCTTCGGACTTGCCCCAATC
>JBJMUK010000087.1:0-3914 GCA_045811225.1 Sphingomicrobium sp.
TGGCCGCCGCCGAGTTCATAGACCGGGTTCCTGACGCGCTGGATCGCCGTGTGCTTTCGCTCAGGGCATTCTCGGCACAGGGTCTGATGGTCCAGGCGGTCCTGAGCCAGCCGGGTGAGGCCGACGGCGCGATCCGCCAGCTGTTCGCCAACCATGATGTGGCCTGCGTCCACGCCCATAATGCGGTACGGGGATGCTTTGCCGCCAGGGTGGAACGGTCATGAGCGCGCACAACGGCCATTGGGAGGCATTCGAAAGGCGTGATCGCAGCGCCGACGGCAGCTTTGTCGTCGCTGTCAGCACTACGCGCATCTATTGCAAGCCGAGCTGCCCGGCACGCCGTCCTCGCCGGGAGAACGTCACCTTCTTCGAAGATGGCGCGTCGGCCGCGGCCGCTGGCTTCCGACCGTGCCTGCGGTGCAAGCCGGACGAAGTGGCGCGCGACAGGGAAGCAGTCGCGAAGGCGGTGGCGCTGATCGAAGCGAGTGAAGGGGCGCAACCCCTGGCGGATATCGCGCAGGCGGTTGGCTATGCGCCGCATCACTTCCAGCGACTCTTCACGCGCGAGATGGGCGTATCGCCGGCCGCTTATTCCCGTGCTGTGCGGTCGAAGCGGGCGGAGCGGGCACTGCAGGCGAACGATACAGTCACCGAAGCCATTTACGACGCCGGCTATTCGGGACCGAGCCGCTTCTATGCGGACGCGAAGGAGAGGCTGGGAATGGCGCCGTCGGCCTGGCGAGACGGTGGCCGTGGCGAAACCATCCGCTGGGCGCTTGTGGATAGCTCGCTGGGCGAGATGCTGGTTGCAGCGACGAGCAAGGGGATCTGCCGGCTATCCTTCGACCAGAGCGGCGATGCGCTACGCTCATTGTTCCCGAACGCGCAGATCCTGGCTGATGACGGAACGATCGCGCCGTGGGTGCAGGCCGCGGTGGACGCGGTGGATCGCCCACGCGCCCCGTCTCACGTGCCGCTGGATGTCGCCGGCACGGCCTTCCAGGAAGCGGTGTGGCAGGAACTTCGCAAGATCCCGCCTGGCGAAACCCGCAGCTATGCTCAGGTCGCGGCGGCGGTAGGCAAGCCCGGCGCAGTCCGCGCGGCGGGTTCAGCCAATGGCGCCAATCACGTCGCCGTGCTCATCCCATGCCACCGCGTCGTCCGCAGTGACGGCAGCCTTGGGGGCTACGCCTATGGGCTCGAACGCAAGCGCAAATTGCTGGATGCGGAAAACGCCGCATCGCAGGGTAACCTCAAGCTTTAGTCGATGCGCTCCTTGTCCTGTTCCTCCGTCGCTTTTGCGAGAAGGGACAGTGCTTCCGTGGCGTTGCCGGCCTAACGCCTCATCCCCAACTGCGGAAGCCGTTCAGCCGGTCCGGGATTTCACAGGAAACTGTAGGGGTCGACGTCTACCGCCACGCGCACCTTGGCGCTCCATTCCACGCCGGCCAGCCAGTCGCGGATGACGTCCTGAACGTCGAGGCTGCGTTGCGCGTGGACGAGGATGCGCTGGCGATGACGTCCCCGGAGCATGGCTAGCGGCGCGGGGGCGGGACCGAACACCGCCATGCCATCTACCCTGGGTGCGGCATTGCCGATGCGACGTGCTGCGCCTTCGGCTTCTGCAGCGTCCTCCGCGGATATGATAATCGCCGCAAGCCTGCCGAACGGAGGCATCGCGGCTTCGCGGCGTGCTTCTGTCTCAGCGGCATAGAAGCCAGCGGTGTCGCCGCTGACCAGCGCCGCGATGACGGGCGCGTCGGGATCATGCGTTTGCACGAGGACGCGTCCTGGCTTGTCGCCGCGGCCCGCTCGACCGGCCACCTGCTGGATCTGCTGGAAGCTGCGCTCGGCGGCGCGCAAGTCGCCTCCTTGCAGGCCCAAATCGGCATCCACCACACCGACGAGCGTCAGGTTCGGGAAATGGTAGCCCTTGGTGACCAGCTGCGTGCCGACGACGATGTCAATGGCGCCTGCTTCCATTTGCTCCACGAAGTCAGCTGCCCGCGCAGGTGACCAAATGGTGTCGGAGGTCACGATTGCAGTGCGGGCCTCGGGGAACAGGGCCGTCACTTCGTCGGCGATGCGTTCCACTCCCGGGCCGCAGGCGACCAGGCTATCTTCTTCCCCGCATTCCGGGCACGCCTTCGGTGGCGGCATGACATGACCGCAATGGTGGCAGGCCAGCCGGTGCATCAGGCGGTGTTCGACCATCCAAGCGGTGCAATTGGGACATTGGAACCGGTGCCCGCAATGCCTGCACAATGTGAGCGGCGCGAAGCCACGGCGGTTGAGGAACAGCAGGCTCTGCTCGCCATTCTCAAGATTGGCTTCGAGCTCCTGAACGAGGCTGGGCGCAAGCCAGCGGCCACGGGGTGGAGGGTCTTGGGTCAGATTGATCGAGCGAATTTCGGGCAGCTCCGCACCGGCGAACCGATGGGAGAGGTTGACCTCCCGGTAGCGGCCAATCTCCACCATGTGCCGGGTCTCAATGGCTGGCGTAGCGGAGGACAGCACCACCGGGATCTGCTCGAACAAACCACGCATCACGGCGACGTCCCGGGCGTGGTACTGAACCCCTTCCTCCTGCTTGAAGCTTGGCTCATGGGCCTCATCCACGACGATCAGGCCGAGGTCGCGATAGGGCAGGAACAGCGCCGAGCGCGCGCCGACTGTCACTTTCGCCTCACCGCTGGCGATCGCGCGCCAAGCACGACGCCGCTGGGATGACCGGAGGTCCGAATGCCAGGCCGTAGGTGCACAGCCGAACCTGGCCTCGAAACGCTTCAGGAACGGCTCCGTGAGCGCAATCTCCGGCAGCAGGACAAGCGCCTGTTTGCCTTGGCGCAGGCACTCGGCAATGCCCTCGAAATAGACCTCCGTCTTGCCGGAGCCGGTCACCCCGTCGAGAAGCACGGGGTCGAAGCCCTTTCCGAGTGAGTTCGCGAGGCTCGCGGCCGCAGCCTGCTGATCGCCGGCCAGTTCAGGGGGAGCGAAGTCCGGATCTGGACAGTCGAGCGGCCGATCAGCCTCCACCATCACGGCTTCCAGAGCGCCGGCATTCACCATTCCACGAAGCACGGCATCGCTCACGTCCGCATGTGCGGCCAGTTCACGAATGGTGCCTTGGCGACCCTCAAGCCGTTGCAAGGCTCGCTCACGCTGCGGCGTAAGCCGGTCAGGGATTAGGCCGGTTGGCCGATACTCCGTCAGCTGGCGGGAGCCTTCCAGTGCGCTCGACGAGGGAAGGACCATGCGCAGGACCGCCGCCAGAGGGCTGAGGTAATAATCCGCCGTCCACTCGCAGAGGCGACGCAGTGGCGCCGCCAAGGGCGGGACATCCAGGACTGCCGCCACCGGACGAAGGCGATTATCCCCCACTTCTTCCGTGGTGAGACGGTCGGCCTCCCAAGCCACGCCGACGAGCTGGCGTGGTCCTAATGGAGCGACCACTACCGTGCCCGGTTCAACAATCCAGTGGTTTGGAACGCGGTAATCAAGCGGCCCTAGCGCGGCGTTCAGGGTCACCACGCGGACGCGGGGCAGGGTCATCCGGGTGGGCTACTTGCCCCGCTTCTTGCGATGGCTGTCGAGGTCGAGCACGGCATTGTCCTCACCCTCGGGCATAAGGCCAAGGCGCCGCGCAACTTCCTGATAGGCTTCTTCGACCTTGCCAAGATCCTGGCGGAAGCGGTCCTTGTCGAGCTTCTCGTTCGACTTCATGTCCCACAGGCGGCAACCGTCGGGGCTAATCTCGTCGGCCAGGATGACCCGCGCGAAGTCACCGTCCCAGATCCGTCCGAACTCCAGCTTGAAGTCGACCAGGCGGATGCCGATTGCAGCGAACATACCGCACATGAAGTCGTTCACACGGATCGCCATGTCCGCGATGTCATTCATCTCTTCCTGGCTGG
>JBJMUK010000088.1:0-8124 GCA_045811225.1 Sphingomicrobium sp.
ATGTACGCCTCCAGCTCGCGCCAGATGATGTAGCCGTTGGGGTGCCAGAAGACGCTTCCGTGCGCCTCGGCCTGCAGGTGGAACAGGTCCATCTCCTGCCCGATCTTGCGGTGGTCGCGCTTGGCCGCTTCCTCGAGCCGGACGAGATATTCGTCGAGCTGCTTCCGGCTCAGCCAGGCGGTGCCGTAGATCCGCGACAGCATCGGGTTCTTGGGGTCGCCGCGCCAATAGGCGCCCGAGACCCGGGTCAGCTTGAATGACTGCGGATCGAGCTTGCCGGTCGAGGCGAGGTGCGGGCCGCGGCAGAGGTCGATCCATGCCTGATCGCCTTCGCCGGTGCGGTACATGGTGATCGGCTCGCCTTCGGGCAGCTCCATCACCCACTCGGCCTTGAACGCCTCGCCGCTCTGCTCGAAGAAGTCGCGCACCTGCTCGCGGGTCCAGACCTCACGCACCAGCGGCTGGTCGGCGGCGATGATGCGGCGCATTTCCTCCTCGATCGCCGGCAAATCCTCTTCGGTGAAGGGGCCGCGGTCCGGGGCCGGCGCGAAGTCGTAATAGAAGCCGTCCTCGGTCGCCGGGCCGAAGGTGATCTGCGTGCCGGGGAACAGGCTCTGCACTGCTTCGGCCAGGATGTGCGCGAAGTCGTGCCGGAACAGCTCCAGCGCATCCTTTTCGTCCCGGCTCGTGACCAACGCGAGGCTCGCATCCCCCTCGAAAGGCCGGTTCAGATCGCGCAGCTCGCCATCGACCCGGGCCGCAAGCGCCGCCTTGGCGAGCCCTGGGCCAATCGCTGCCGCAATGTCCGCCGGCGTAGTCCCTTCGGGAACTTCGCGCACGGAGCCGTCAGGAAGAGCAATCTTGAGCATGTTCGACATGACCGAAGGCTCTAGCCGGACGCACCTATCGCCTCAACCTTCTAGCAGCTTGACAAGCACGCTTGACAGCGTCGACTCTCATATGTAAAGCAACCTTTACTTACTGTGAAGGAACCTTGAAATGACTGATGCTTCGACCGCCCGCACGACGGCGCGTCTCTGGACCGGCGCTTACCTCGTCGCGACGTTCGGCAGTGCAGCCTTGGCGAAGACTGGTGTCCTGCCTGGCTGGCCCGGACTCGCGCTGTTCGCGTCTTCGTTCCTGCTGCTGATCCCGCTGATGCGGTCGGTCGAACGGGCGCAGGATGTCTGCGGCGTCCGTTCGAAGGCGGTTCGCCGGTACAATCGGCGCGTCCTGATTGCATCGATGATCTACATCGTCCTGCTGCTCGGCGGCATTTCGTTGGCGCGTTACTATGCTCCGCCCGCGATCGTCCGGGTCGCTCTGGCGATCATCGTATCGCTCCCGGTGATGGGCATCATCGCCGCCATGGCCCTGCTGCTGAAGGAGGAGACGGACGAATATCTGCGAATGCGCATGGTCGAGCAATCGCTCATCGCGACCGGCTTCCTGCTTACCGTTGCCACGCTTTACGGCTTCCTCAACGCGTTCGATCTCGCGCCGCAGATCGACAGCTGGGCGGCGGTACCGGTGTGGGCCCTCGGCCTCGGTGTCGGCCGCATCTTCCGCAAGGAGGAGAGCTCATGCTGAACAATCTCAAGGTGCTCCGCGCAATGCGCAATTGGAGCCAGGGCGACCTAGCCGACAAGCTCGAAGTGTCACGCCAGAGCGTGAACGCCATCGAGACAGGCAAGTACGATCCATCCCTGCCGCTCGCGTTCCGCATCGCCGAACTGTTCGAAATGCCGATCGAGGAGATCTTCGTCTCCCCGTCGCAGACCCCCAGCAATTAATTCCGAAAGGACGATCACATGCGTATTCTTGCACTCCTCCTCTGCGGTCTCGCCGCGACAACCCTTAACTGGGACGGCGCCTCCGCCGCGCAACCGAAAAGCGCCGCCAGCAGCTTTGTCCCCCAGCGCTTCAGCGTAGTGGTTCAAGGCCAAGGGCCGGACGTGATCCTGATCCCGGGACTGTCCAGCACCCGCGACGTCTGGACTGCGACGGCAGCCGAGCTGCGCAAGACCAACCGTGTCCACCTGGTGCAGGTGCGCGGCTTTGGCGAACCCGCTGGCCCGAATGCGACCGGCCCCGTGCTCCAGCCCGTGGTGGATGAACTCGCCGCATACATCCGCGCCAATGGGTTGAAGAACCCGGCCGTCATCGGACACTCGATGGGAGGCCTGGCTGCGCTGATGCTCGGTGTGCAGGCGCCCGACCTTCCCGGTAAGCTGATGATCGTCGACGCCTTCCCTTTCATCGGGCCGGTATTCGGTGCGCCTGATCTTGCCACCATCACGCCGCGCGCCGAGCAGATGCGCGCCGCCATGCTCGCCAACGCCCCCAAGGTAGCCCCCGCGATTGCAGCTGCGGACTGCAAGCCCTCCGCTAAGCCGCCGGCCCAGCTTGCGGGGAGCATGACCAATAGCGTGCTTGGACAGTGCATGATGAAGCATGGCGCCATGACGTCAGACATGCGTGTCGTTGCACAGGCCATGTACGACGACATGACGACGGACGTGCGGCCCCGGCTGAAGGACATCAAGGCGCCCGTCACGATCGTCTATCCCCAGGACGATCGGCTGGTGACGGAAGCTGATGCAACACAGATTTACACGTCTGCATATGTTGGCACGCCCAAGGCGACCTTCGTGCGCGTCCCCGGCAGCTATCACTTCGTGATGCTTGACCAGCCGGAGCGATTCGCACAGGCGGTGAAGGCCTTCGTCGCAGACTAAGCCTCTGCGCCCCCAAGTGCGTCAAAGAGCGTCTTGAGACGATTGTCGATGTCCGCGAATTGACAATGCCGCCTGATCGGTCCCGGCGAGGCAAGAGTCACTGCAGACAGCCTGTGAACCTGAGGGAGAGGCCGAGTAGCAGGTTCTATTTCGATTTTCCGGACCATACCCGGACGTAATCGACCTCGAACCGCTGCGGGAAGATCTTGTCGTCCATCCCCTTCGGCGCTGCCCAGTCGCCACCAAGGGCGAAGTTCAGGATCATGTAGAAGGGCTTGTTGAACGGCCACGCGCCATCGCCGCCGGGCTGGTCATTATCGACCTTCATATAGGCGCGGTCGTCCATGCCGATGACGATCGAGTCCGGTCGCCAGTCGAGCTGATAGCGATGGAATCCCTCGCACGCGCCCGAACTGGGCAGCTGCGCGCCGCGGCCGGTGTGGATCGAGTGATTGAACAATTGCGTGTGCAGGTTCGCGTGGGCAACGTTCGGTGCTGAGCCGACATGTTCGAGGATGTCGATTTCCCCGCCCTTCGGCCAGCCGACATTCCCTTCCGGCAGCATCCAGATCGCAGGCCAGGTGCCGTAAGCGCAAGGTACTTTCGCGCGAATTTCGTAGAAGCCGTAGGTCCAAGCCGCCTTGCCCTTCGTGGTGATCTTCGCGGCGCTATATTTCTGCCCGCCATAGTCGCGCCTGCGCCGGATCGCGTCGGCATCGTTGCGGGCCTCGATCACCAGGATGCCGTTCTCGAGCCGAAGATTCTCGGGACGGTTGGCCGCGTAGTATTGCAGCTCGCCATTGTACCAGCCCTCCTTGTTCCGAGAGGTGTCGAAGCTCCACTTCCGCGGGTCCAGCTTCGTTCCGCTGAACTCGTCCGCCCATTTGGGCGGCATCGCGGGCGCGTGCATGTCGCCCTTAATCTGGTGCTTGTTCGCCGACAGCGAAGCATCTTGAGCAGCGGCGGCAGCTGCGAGGAGAAGGGCGGTCGCGAACATGGGAACTCCTGGAAACGAACTAGGCCAAAAGGCAGCTCACCCTGTATGAGCGGCAGGCATTGGAGACGAGATTGGCCCAGGCTTCAACGGATTTGCAGATGCTGAACCGCGAAGGCCGCCCAGTGCTTGCCTATCGCAAGCATGAAGGCGGCACACCTACGCTCGTTTTCCTGCCGGGCTACGCGTCGGATATGGAGGGAGCCAAGGCGCAGGCGGTGCATGCATTCGCGATCGCGCGGGGCTTCAGCATCCTGCGTTTTGACTATTCCGGGACGGGCTCGTCCGAGGGGGCGTTCGAAGACGGGACGCTGACCGGTTGGCTGGACGAGAGCCTGGAGATGATCGAGCGGCAGACAAGCGGGCCGCTGATCCTGCTCGGCTCCTCCATGGGGGGCTGGCTCGCGTTGCTGATCGCGCTGCGTTTGCCCGAGCGCGTGCGCGGGATCGTCGGAATCGCTGCCGCGCCAGATTTCACCGATTGGGGCTTTGGACCAGCCGAGCGTGCGCAGATCGAAATATCCGGCACTCTCGACGAGCCACCCGACGGCCGGATTTTCACTCACGCTTTCTGGCAGTCCGGTCAGCAGCTTCTGCTGCTTCAGGGCGAGATTGATTGCGGCTGCCCGGTCCGACTGGTGCACGGCGAAGCGGACGCCGACGTTCCAATAGAGGTGGCGACACGGCTGATGGGCAGGCTTCGTTCAGCGGATGTCCAGTTGACGATCGTCAAAGGCGGCGGTCACCGCCTGTCCGAGCCGCACGAGATCCGGACGATTCTGCGCGCCCTGGACGACCTTCTGGAGTCTTCATGCTGATCCTGTTCTTTGCCGCCAGCGTTGCCGCAGCCGCACCGGATTCCTGCCCCAGCGATGACACTGCCGCTGCGCACATCTGCCTTGCGCTGGAAGCCAGCAAGGCCGGCGACAATGCCGCAGGCGCGGCGGAATTCGAGAAAGCGGGAACCTCCTCCGGCGAAGCCCCCGCCCGGGCGCGGGCGCTCGCCGCAGCGGGCAACCTCTGGATTGCGGCGGGTGAGCCGGGCAAGGCGGCTTTGGCCCTCGACCGGGCACTGGCCGGCACCGGGCTGCAGGCGGAGCAGCGGGGTGAAGCACTGCTCGACCGTGCCCGCGCTGCGGAGGCGCAGAACGATCTGAAGACGGCCCGCGCGAAGGCGGATCAAGCAGCGGCAATCATCGCTGAGGATCCGTTCCTCTGGTATTTCTCTGCCGCGCTCGCGATCCGCGAAGGTGACAAGGAGACGGCACAATCCGCCATCAACAAGGCGCTGAACCTTGCCCCCGGCGACTCGA
Organism: Sphingomicrobium sp.; assembly: GCA_045811225.1. Classification (GTDB taxonomy): domain Bacteria; phylum Pseudomonadota; class Alphaproteobacteria; order Sphingomonadales; family Sphingomonadaceae; genus Sphingomicrobium. The sequence continues at coordinate 5,046 of JBJMUK010000088.1, forward strand.
CCGTCTTGTTCGAGGCCGGGCATGTGGCGCAGTTCGCTGGCGACAATGCAAAGGCTCGCGATTATTGGAATCGGGCGATCCAGGGCGACGCTACCGGACCCGTGGGCAAGGCAGCGCGGGAGGCGATCGCGATGCTGCCCGCACCGACACCCTCGACCGGGGCGCCGACCGGGCGCTAAGATCTCGTCGAGGAGTTGGAATGCTTGAAGTCGTCCCAGTTCCCGCCTTCACCGACAATTACATCTGGCTCGTCCACGATGCACAGAGCGGCGAGACGGCGGTGGTCGACCCGGGCGATGCCGCTCCAGCGCTGCATGAGGCAGAACGACGCGGCTGGCGCATAACGCAATTGTGGAACACCCACTGGCACGGCGATCACACAGGCGGAAACCTGGCGGTGAAGAGCGCGACCGGTTGCACCGTCGCGGGCCCAGCCCGCGAAAAGATCCCTGGCATCGACAGGCCGCTGCACGAAGGGGACGCGATCTCCCTCGGAGCGCACATCGGACGCGTAATTGACGTACCCGGCCATACGCTGGGGCATATCGCACTGCTGTTCGAGAAGGATCGTATCGCGTTCGTTGGTGACACCCTGTTCGCGATGGGGTGTGGCCGGCTGTTCGAAGGAACGCCCGAGCAGATGTACCGATCACTGCAGCGCCTGACCTCGCTTTCAGACGATACGGCATTGTACTGCGCCCACGAATATACTGTTTCGAACGCGCGCTTCGCTGCAGCGGTGGAACCCGACAACCAAGAAGTCTTGCGCCGGCTGAACCACGTCCAGCAACTCCGCGCGAGGGAATCCATAACAGTGCCGACCACCGTCGGTGAGGAGCGGGCCACCAATCCTTTCGTTCGTGCGAGCAATGCCGCGCACTTCGCTGACCTTCGAGCACAGAAAGACAGCTTCAATTCATGAACCGAAGCGCTAGGTCTTCGTTGATTGATATTCACAGCCATGGGAGTTTAGCATGCGCAGCATACCTCTCCTCATCCTTGGCTCCGCTGTAGCGGCCTGTTCCAGCTCTCCGCAGCCCGGAGCCTATGAGGCCGCAAACAATGCCAAATTGCAGGCTGCGCTTGCCGGGAAGGTTGCGGGCCGACCAGTTGCCTGCTTGCCAAGTCATCGAAGCGAGGACCTGATCAGGGTCGGCGATGAGGTCGCCGTCTTTCGCGACGGGCCGAACCGGGTTTACGTCAGCCAACTCAATGGACGGTGCACAGGATTGGGCGACTCCGGAAACGCGCTGATCACCAAGACAATCGGGGCTAATAGTGTCTGCCATGGCGACTTCGCCCGTGTGGTCGATCTTACGAGTCGCATCACCGTTGGAGCCTGCTCGTTCGGTGATTTCGTACCTTACACCAAGGCAGGCGCCTAACCGCGCTTCACTTCTTGTAGAGGCTATCCAGTCGCGGCCCGTAGGCTGATTTGAGCACGTGGCGCCTAATCTTCATGGAGGGCGTCAGCTGCTCGTTCTGAATCGTGAATGGCGCATCCGCGACGATGAAGCGGCGGACCTTTTCCACCACCGATAGTTCCCCGTTCACGCGGTCCACTGCCTTTTGCAGCCGCTGTTGCGCGTCGCTGGCCGCCTCAACCTCGGGATCGGGTACCAGGACGGCCACCAGATACGGTCGGCGATCGCCATACACCATGGCCTGCGCGATGTCGGGCTGCAGCGTCAGCATGCCTTCGACCCGTTGAGGCGACACGTTATCACCCTTGTCGTTGACGATCAGGTCCTTTTTGCGGTCCGTGATGACGATCCGGCCTGCGGAATCGAAATGCCCGACATCGCCCGTGTGCAGCCAGCCCTCGACCAGCACTCGCGCGGTTTCCTCCGGATTACGCCAGTAGCCGTGCATCACATTCTCACCGCGCACCAGGATCTCGCCGTCGTCGGCGAACCGGATTTCGGTGTTGATCAGGGGCACGCCGACGGATTCCATACGGATGCCGGCCTTCGGGCGATTCACGCTTGCGACGGGACCGCACTCGGTCTGCCCGTACCCCTGCAGCAGGGTGACGCCCAGCGACTGGAAGAATATGCCGATCTCCGGATTGAGCGGCGCGCCCCCGGACACCATCGCCTTGATCCGTCCGCCGAAGCGCGCATGCACCTTGCGGCGGAGGGTGAGCGAAAGGATCGCCTCCATGGGCAGGTCGGCAAGTCGCCGTTCGCCGCGGTTGGCGCGAGTCCCGATCTCCAGCGCTCGCCGCAGTAGATATTCTGAAGCGCCGCCGCTTTTTTCCACCGACTTGATGATTCGGGCGCGAAGCATTTCGAACAGGCGTGGAACCACGGCCATGATCGTCGGCTTCACTTCCTCGATGTTGGAAGCGAGCTTCTCCAGGCTTTCCGCGTAATAGATCTGCGCCCGAAGGCCGATGGGGAAGTGCTGGCCCGCTGTATGCTCATACGCGTGGCTGGCCGGCAGGAACGACAGGAAGACCTCGTCGCCCCAACCGAAGTCGGTGGAGATCACTTCCCCTGCGCCTTCGATGTTGTGCAGGATAGACCCGTGGTGCTGCATGACGCCGCGCGGCGCTCCTCCGGTGCCGCTGGTGTAGATGATGCAGGCCATGTCGCTGCGGTGGATTCCGGCGACGCGACTTTTGAGCGCCGCCAGGTCGGGTGAACCCGCGGCCATCTCGTCCCAATGATGGAAGCTGACCTGCTCCGGTACCTGACCGGTCCTGAGGTCCTCGATCCCGATCACGTGGCGACAGTCCGTGCCGAACAGGACGGCAGGGATCAGTGTCTTCGCAAGCTTCTGGGTGGAGACGATCGCAGCCTTCGCACCGGAATTCGTCAGGATGTGCGTGTGATCGCGGGAGGTATTGGTGGTGTAGGTTGGGACGGTCACGCAGCCCGCCGCCATGATCGCAAGGTCGGCAATCAGCCATTCGGGGCGGTTCTCGCTGACAAGAATAACTCGGTCGCCGGGCTGGAGCCCAAGCTCCAGCAGGGACTCGGCGAGTGCAGCCACACGGCGGGCGGCCTCATTCCAACTGATTGCCTCCCAAGCTGTGCCGGTCTTCGCCCACAGGAACGGCGCATCACCCTTCTCT
>JBJMUK010000089.1:0-2860 GCA_045811225.1 Sphingomicrobium sp.
TACTGCCTGGAGTTCCAGGCGGCACCCACGATTGATTGACGGCATTCGTCGGCTTCTGAGCAGTCACACCCGCGGCCAATGCAATTGCCGCGAGGCTCGAGGCGGCGCCCTTGATCAACAATTTCACGCAACTCTCCTGAATATTTGCTGGTTTGACCAATGAACGTGGAAGCGCGCAGGAGTATCCCTCGTGGAGCCTATTCGGGTCGGCTGTTCCGGCTGGGTCTACAAACATTGGCGCGGCCGCTTCTATCCGGACGACCTGCCGCAGAAGCGCTGGTTCGAATATTATGCGGCCCGCTTCGAGACGGTTGAAATCAACAACAGCTTCTACCGCCTGCCCCCGGCCAGCACGTTCGATCGCTGGCAGGAACAGGCGCCGAGCGGCTTTTGCTATGCCGTTAAAGCCAATCGGTTCATTACCCAGGCGAAGAAACTCATGGACTGCGCCGAGCCGCTCGAGCGGTTTCTTGCGCCAACGCGTCATCTTGAAGGCCATCTCGGACCGATCCTGTTCCAGCTACCGCCACGCTTCCGGTTGAACCTCGATAGGCTGGAATCATTTCTCAATTTGCTTCCAACCGACCTCAATTTCGTCTTCGAATTCCGGGATAAAAGCTGGCTGGTCGAAGAAACTCTCGCATTGCTCGATCGGTTCGGGGCAGGATTCGTCGCTCATGACTTGCCGGGGCTGGAAACGCCCGCATGGGCCTGCGGCAGGACGGCATATGTCCGCTTCCACGGCACGAAGAGCAAATATCGAGGTCGCTATTCGACAATGCAAATCGGCCAATGGGCCGATTGGCTTGAAGACCAGCAACGCTCAGGCCGAAGCGCCTGGGCCTATTTCAACAATGACATCGGTGGTGATGCCATCGACGATGCGCTGGCCTTGAGTAAACGGCTGGCTCGCTAGGCAGCGGCGAACAGGGCAGCAAATTTGGCAACTTCGCCGGCCGGATCATCCTTGCCCCACACAGCGTTGCAGACTGCGATGAAGTCGGCCCCCGCCTCAACCAAAGGCGCGGCGTTGTCGGGGGTAATTCCACCGATCGCGACACAGGGAATTTCGAACAGCGAGGCCCACCAGCTCAAGATCGGGCGCTCCGGCCGATACTCGCTCGGCTTGGTCGTCGTTTCGTAAAATGCCCCAAATGCGACATAGTCGGCGCCGGCCTCCCCCGCTTCCATCGCCAGATGACGACTGTCATGGCAGGTGACGCCGATCTGCTTCGACGGACCAAGGATCGATCGGGCCTCTCGCGGATCACCGTCGGACTGGCCGAGATGAACTCCGTCGGCGTCGAGCCGCTTGGCCAAGCTCACGCTGTCATTGACGATGAAGGCGACGTCGGCATCGGCGCAGATCCGCTGCAAGGGCTCGGCCAGCCGTGCCAACTCATGGCTATCGACATCCTTCACCCGAAGCTGGAACGCCGCGACCGGACCACCTGCAAGCGCAGCCTTGAGCCGGTCGGGAAAAACTCCGCCGACCTGCTGCGGACTGATCAGATAAAGCTCGCAGGGGTTGGTCCGGCGCGGCGGCGAAAAGGCGGAAAGGTCGACATCATCCTCATTCATGCGCCGCTCATTAGCGAAAGGGGAAGCTTCGTCCAATGAAAGCCGTCTTGCTTCTCTCGACCTTCGCCTTGATCGGTTGCGCGTCCGTCATGCCTGCCGAGATCGGACCGACTGCCGCGCTCGGGCAAGTTGCGCAGACGAACGGCCTTCGTGTGCGACCGGTGCAAATCATTGAGGACAGCCGCTGCCCGACCGACGTCCAATGCGTATGGGCGGGCCGGGTCCGATTGCTGACGGAGATCGAACTGCGCGGAGGCAGCGAGCTGTTGAAGACAACGCTGACGCTGGGCGAGCCTGCTCAAGTCGCAGACGGCGCGCTGACCCTTGTCGCCGTGGCTCCGCAAAAGACTGCCAAGTCAGGAACGGAACCCGGCGCGTATCGCTTCACTTTCGATTTTCAGGGCGGACTCTAGGTATTTCTCGCTCTTCATCGCGGGGAGTGAAGCGACGTGGCGATCCAGACCGGATGCTTCGCTTCGCTCGCAATGACGATGAATTATGCAACCGACGCGCCGTGAATCTCGTCGATCGCTTGCCCTAGCGTCTGGTCGAACTCCTGGTCGCTTTGCTGATGGCGAAGGTCCGACAACAATGCGCGGCTGAAGCTGGCGATCATTCCCGGGTTCCGCGCCAGTTCGCGGCAAGCCTCCTCGCGCGTAAATCCGCCTGACAGCGCGACCACTCGAAGCACCTTTGGATGGTTGACCAGCGGCCCGAATAGGTTGGGCTCGACTGGAAGCGACAGTTTGAGCATCACGCGCTGGCCGTCGGGAATGGAGTCCAGGTTTTCCAAAACTTCGCCCAGCAGGATGCGATCGGCGGCATCGCGCTCCGGGCTTTTGATATTCACCTCCGGCTCGATGATCGGCACCATCTCATGCGCCAGCACCTGACGCGCCACATCGAATTGCTGCGCAACCACCGCGGCGATGCCCTCGGGATTGGCCAGGTTGATGACCGATCGCTCCTTCGTTCCGAACACACCCAAGCTCTTCGATCGGGCGAGAAGAGTGTTCAGTTCGGGCATGGGCTTCATCAGCTGCACGCCGTTCACCTCTTCCTCGAGTCCCTTGTCGATCTTGATGAAGGGGACGACGCCGATCTCGATCAGAGCCTGCGGCGTCGGCTTTCCGGCCACGGTGCCGTCCATCGTGCGCTCGAACAGGATCGCACCGATGACCTTGCCTTTGCCGAATGAGGCTGAGCGGATGATCCGGGAGCGCATCTGGTGGATGAGGTCGAACATTTGCTCGTCGCCGGTCCACGCACCTTCCTCGAC
>JBJMUK010000090.1:0-2850 GCA_045811225.1 Sphingomicrobium sp.
TCACCGTAAGCTGCCGAAGCACTCATCCGAAATTGCGTCTCGGCCGCAAGTCTAGCAATCTCTGCGCTCAGGCTCGTGAGCTCGTCCAGCAATGCACGCGGCTCGGCTTGGGCATCGGCAACGGATGCGGTTAGATCCACCAGCCTTGCCTCCAGCAGTTCGAGTTGAAGCATGCCGGACTGCGCAACGGGCAACCCGAGCAGCGCCATCTTGCGGTAGTTTCCAAGTTCCAGCAGCCGTCGAAGCAGCTGGGTCGCCTCGATACCTTGAAGATCCTTATCGACGACAAGAAGACGACCAGACCCCTCCGGATGCAATCGAAAATCCGACCACATGCGGGCTGCGCCACCGGCCAAATCGCAGCTCACGAGGCTATCTTCGGCAAACATTGATGTCGGCGGCTTATCCCCGGGCAGTTCATCGACAAAGACGACATGACTCGCGCGTAGGACCTGGCCCGGCATCGCGCGCAGCCAGGATTGATCGACGTTGGCGAACGGTTTCTGGGAAAACAGTGGCTCCGTGCCAGCTTCCGCTATGAAGGTATATGTGCAGAACTCCGTGTGGCGCTCCCACAGCAATTCGAGGTCGCCGAGGCGACAGCGGTGGAAGCGCGCTCCAGGCGACGGTCCTTGGCCGGGCAGCAGTGCGCCCAGGTGCTGCTCCGCCTCCTCCGCTTGTCCCTTGCCAAGCAAGACCAGGATCTGGAGCACGTGGGTAGGGGTTCGAAGGACCGGCAGGCGACGCAGGTGCATTTCTTGCGTCAGGGAGGTCCTCATTGGGTGGCTAATCAACCCAGCGAGAAGCTCCGCCTCTTTCAATTCAGACCCTCTCTTCGCGGCGTTTCAATGGCAATGATAGGTGCTGAGGCCGGCCGCGCAAGCTAGCGCAAGCCGACGCATCACGCCGTGAAGTATTGACCACTTCTCGACCGCTCGACGGCCTCGCCGCAGCCCAGCGAGCAGGAAAGACGACTAGTGGGCGGAGCTTGGAGTGTTCGCCAGCTACGACAGCTAACCGCAGTGAATTCAGTTCAGGGCGGTCCAGAGCCCCGAGCCTATCAGCGCGATTCCCGAGATTTTCGGGAGCTTCAGCGCTGCCGGAAGCAGCTTTTCCGCCGCGACCAGCGCCGTCAGCCCGACGATCCACAGGAGGTTCATCACGCCGCCCACGAACAGCAGGGCCATCAACATCCAGCAGCAGCCGACGCAATATGCACCGTGCAGGACCCCCAGTCTTGCCGCGCCTCCCCATCCTGGTCGCCAGTGACGCGCGATGAACTGCCCTGGCGAGCGGCACTGACTGATGCACGCCGACTTGAATGGAGAGATTTGGTACAGGCCCGCGGCAATGAGCAGCGCGCCCTTCGCCCTGCTGTCGCGAAGTGCCATGGCGGAGTCCGCCACCAGCATTTGCGTGATAGCTGCCGCGAACGAAAACGCGAGCCACACCGCGAGATAGCCGAACAGGAACACCCAGGTCCGCGCGATACCTGCGTCACCGGGCCGGGACAGCCGGACTCGTGAATAGAGCAGGACGGCGGGGATGGCCGATGGAAGCATCATCGCCAGCATCATCAGCCACCACATGGTGATGAGCGCCGCAAGCGGCGGCTCCATCATGTGCATTGGCATCCCCCGCAGGAGATAGGCCCAGCCGAGCACACCAAGCAGCCCGACCGTAGCGACTATCCCAAGCCGCTCATGCCGCAGCAGATGGGCCGTGGGATCAGCCGCGGACGACTCCATGGCTGCACAGGTGGAGGTGGGCAAATTGGCCGTATTTGCTGTTGATCTGAAGTTCCATCGGCCCTCCGGTCGTCCGGCTGGAAGCGCTGCCGATGTCGGCCACTTCATATTCGAACCCCGCGGGCAGCCGGATCTGCGCGCGGGATTCCTCGCCGCTGGCCTTGTTGCGGATGGGCTCGCCGGTCATCTCGACATATCCGGCGACCGACATGCGGCCGCGCCTGCCGTCGACGTCGACCTCAAAATCGATAGGGGTGAACACCGGTTCGTGCATTTTCGTGACGGTCGACGCGTAAACGGCGAACATGGTCGCAAACGGGTCGGTGTCCTGGCCTGTCATGATCTTCAGCAAGGCCTCGCGTTGCGCAGCATCAGCCCGCTCATCGACGAAGGCCAGCGCCTCACCGTTGCCTTCGTGAATTGCGCCGGGCCACTTGAAAATCGCACCGATCCGCAATCCGTTCAGCACCGTGTCGCCGTGCTTTCCTTCGTCGATCTGAATGCCGGCGACGGCGTAGCAATGGCCTTTGTCAGGAAGCGCGTTGAACTGGCAGTTGCAGCCATATTCGCAGGTGCAGTTGACGAGCTCGCGGCCCTTGAATTCCCAGTAGGTCATGACATCCCTCCTCGAGTCTTCGCGAGCGCCATAGCATCGGCCATCGGCGATGTGCAGCCTAGCGATTCTGCTCTATGCATAGGGCGGGGGAGACAAACGGATGCGGAAATGGGGCGTCGCAATTCTGCTGCTTGCCGCAGCTTGCCAACAGCAACCGAAGCCGCCCGCCAAGCCGGCGGAAATCGCCTTCGACGGCGCTCAGGTCACCGAGGCCGCCGCGAAGATCGCGCACGGCGAGCGGCTCAGCTGGACGCTCGGCTGCCGCGGCTGTCATCGCGAGAAGCTCGAGGGCGGCAGATTCTATGAGCGCTATGCGTCCAACCTGACGCGCGACCTTCCCAGATACAGCGACGCCGAGATCGAGCGGCTCCTGCGCACCGGAATCCCGCGCGACGGTCGCGAGCTGTGGGGTATGCCGTCCGAAATCTTCCAGCACCTCAGCGACGCCGATATGAAGGCAGTGATTGCGCACCTTCGAACGCTCAA
>JBJMUK010000091.1:0-5280 GCA_045811225.1 Sphingomicrobium sp.
CGGGCTCGAGCAGCTTGTGGCAGCCGAGTACGGCCAGCCTAGCTTCCTCCTGGGGCGGGATGATATCGAGGAGGATGCCGGTCTCATCGCGCACCCGCTCGACGAATTCCTGGCCATTCTCCGCACGTCGACAGGCCTCGGTCGCCACGGACCGGGACAGGGACACGTTGCGGCGGCGCAGCTTGTCGGCGCAGATCCCCAAGGCGGTGACGGCGCGATCCATCGCCTCCTGCGACAGCCGTCCAGTCTGGGATATGCCTTCGCCGAGGCGGACAATGCGGGAAAAGGAATCCACGACCGTAAAGCTGCCGCCCTCCGGCCTGGCGATAAGCAGGCGGCAATTATTGGTCCCAAGGTCTATCGCGCCATAGGTGTGGCGCTGCGGGGGCCGCCGTTCCGGCGTCCTGCCCTTAGCCGGCTGGCTGACCAGCGATTCGCTGTGCAGCAGTGCCGGCGCGCTGGCGGCACTTTGCGCCATGTCTTACGCCCGTTCTATTCTTCGTCGCCGGTTCGGCGACTGACTTGTGGCGGTTTAACCACAGTTCCACCCCGAACGGCAAGTCAGGGCGCACCTGAGCGGAGACGGGCACTGGCGTTGACAGCCAACCACGCGGTTTCTATCTCGCCCGCGCAGGCACTGCCCCGTCGTCTAATGGTAAGACTACGGATTCTGATTCCGTCTATCGAGGTTCGAATCCTCGCGGGGCATCCAGCCGCGCCTCCAAAACTTGCCGCAAAGCTTCAGTGGTCGCATGTGTGCCCCTTTCCAAGGGACAGTGACAATGCGGGTGATCGGAAGTTACGTTAGTCCTTATGTGCGCAAGGTGCTCGCTTGCCTGCACCTGAAGGGCCTGTCCTATGAGATCGACCCGATCACGCCATTTTTCGGCAATGACGAATTTGAGCGGCTGAGCCCGCTGCGCCGCATTCCCGTTCTCATCGATGACGGGCTCGTCCTGAGCGACTCGTCGGTGATCTGCGCCTACCTAGATGAGGCTTACCCCGGCCACCCGCTGTTTCCGTCCACACCAGCGGACCGCGCCCGCGCCCGCTGGCTGGAAGAGTTTGCCGACACACGCCTTGGCGACCTGTTCATCTGGAGCCTTTTCTATCAGCGGAAGGTCCGGCCCGTGCTTTGGAATGAGCCCACGGATGAGGAGCGGGTCCGCACCACGCTCGACCGCGACATTCCAAGAGAGCTGGATTATCTCGAGCGCCAGCTTCCGGCGTCGGGATTCCTGTTCGGAGAGATTGGCGTAGCCGACATCAGCATCGCCACGTTCTTCCGGAGCGCAGCTTATGCAGACTTTACCGTCGACGAAGAACGCTGGCCGAGGGTGGCACGATTCGTTCGCGATACGCTGGCGCATCCGGTGCTGGAGGAACTGCACGGGTTCGAGAGGGTCCAGATCGCGACCGACGTGAAGAGCCGCAGGCAGGCGCTAATGGGGGCGGGTGCGCCGCTCACAGCTGAGACGCTGGCCACCGGCGAGCCGAGGCGGGGGTACATGAAGCTGTAGTCGGCCCTTAGTGCGCGTGACCGGCGATCCAATGCTCCAGTCGCGTCATCAGCGAAAGCCGCGAGGGGATGTACCCGCCTTCGGAATGGGAGGGTCCTGAATCGTCTTCGTACATCGTGAGGTTGGCAGGCACCTTGGGGCGCAGCGTTTCCCGTCCGCGCATCTTGTCCTCGGCCATCGCGAGCGCTCGATGAATTTCCTCCGAGGTAAACGGCTTCATCAGGCAGCCGAGCGCCAGGTCCGGCATCGGAAAGCCAGGAGACTTGCCGGTCACGAACAGGCACGGGACGTCGAAATCATTGAGGCGAACTGCGACCGAAAAGCCGGTGGTTCCGCGCGCCAGGTGCAGGTCGACCAAGGCCAGATCGGGAAAATGTTCTTCGGCGGCCGCTACCGCACTATCGGCGTCGTCGACCGTCGCAACGACCTGATATCTCGGATTGTCCTCAACGAGGTATTTCAGCGTCGTCGCCAGCGCTGAATCGTCTTCGACGATCAATATCTTAAGCATCTCACGTCCCCCGCCCAGATGGGCTTTTATCCACAGGACCGATGCTGGCGCGAAATGAGACCGCTGCGAATCCCTCGTGAACCGATTATCGACGAGAGGACTCGCGTGCGGGCTCAGTCGAGCAGGCTAGGCGCGATAGAAGATGTGCGCGCCGATCTTGTCCACCCGCTGCAGGCGCTTGCCCCAGCCCGGAGCAACATAGTCGGCATGGTACCAGAGGACGTCGCTGGACAGGCTGGGAACCGCATTGCTGATCGCAAGACGAGTGATGGCTTGTGCCTTAGCCCAGCAGTCGGACGCATAATCAATCCGCGGGAACTGGCCGCGGCGAACGAAGGAGAATTGCGCCGGCTGCTTGACGGTGCCGCACCAGCTGGCCGGATACTTGCCCGAGGCAGCGCGGTTCATGACCACGTGAGCGACCGCAAGTTGGCCCTCAAGCGCTTCACCGCGGGCTTCGAAGTAGACGGCAGTCGCCACGCAATTGGCCTCTTCGTCCAGCGGCGCACCGGTCCGATACCGGTCGACCAGCGCGTAGAGCGGCCAGCCATTGCTGTAGAGCCACGACGCTTCCTTGGCGATTTCGGGGGCCAGCGTCAGCGTAACCGTCCTTGCGGGCTGCGCCTGAACGACAGAGCCCGTGATCGTGGAGACGGCCGAAGCCGCCCCGCTCGCCGGCGGCGCCTTGGTAGCGGGTTGCACGGCGGCCGAAGTCGGCACCGACAGAGCATTCTGATAAGCATTGACCGGGGGCGTAACCGGCGTCGCAGCAGTCGCGCTGGAGGCCATCGCAAGCATGAAAAGTCCCGTGACCGCGGACGCGCCGCGGTTGCCCAGAATTCGGTTCAATTTTTGTCTCTTTCGATCTGGCGGGTCCCCAGCGCACAATGCGCTTTCTGTCCCGTCTTGCCCCGGAGCCGGCGTCTAGCGCTTCGGCTCACTCGCTCTCAATTTCGTATGGAGGCTATTTAGGAATGGCGTGCTGCGCTGCAACCAAATGGCGTTGAATCGAGGCTGGGGCGAGGTGAGTTAACGGAACCTTTTCGCTCATCGCTGGAATCCGTCACTTCATCTCACGCGTTGCGGCACCCCTTAGGCCGTGCTTAGGAATCTCCCGACTGGAGACCACGCGCATGGCCTATTGGCTGATGAAATCGGAACCTGCGAGCTACAGCTGGGATGACCTCGTCCGCGATGGCGGTACCGAGTGGGACGGCGTTCGCAACAATGCCGCTCGCCTGCATCTCAGGGCGATGAACGAAGGAGACGAGGCCTTCCTGTATCATAGCATGTCGGACAAGGCGGTGGTCGGCATCATGCGCGTGGTGCGCGGCGCGCAGCCCGATGCGAAGGACGCGGATTGGGTATCCGTGCGGGTGGAGCCGGTGAAGGCTTTCGAAATCCCCGTGACGCTCGCTGCGATCAAGGCGGAGCCGAGCCTCGCGGCGATGGAACTGATCCGCCAGTCACGCCTCTCCGTCGCGCCGGTGCGGGCCGCGGAGTGGGACAAGATCGTCGCCATGAGTGAACGCTCGTAGGGCGAACTTACCCCCCGAACGGCCTTGGACGGAAGCCGCCCCGTCGCTAGTGTCGGGTCATGCGCCAATATCTTGAGCTGATGCAGCAGATTCTCGACCAGGGCGTCGAGCAGATGGACCGGACCGGAACGGGGACAATCTCGCACTTCGGGGCGCAGATGCGGTTTGATCTCGCGGAAGGATTTCCCCTGCTCACGACCAAGAAGCTACACTTGCGGTCGATCATCGTCGAACTGCTGTGGTTCCTTCGCGGCGACACCAACACTGCCTGGCTGAAAGACCGTAATGTCAGCATCTGGGACGAGTGGGCCGATGAGAATGGCGATCTTGGCCCGGTTTACGGCAAGCAGTGGCGCGACTGGGAAGCCGCAGATGGCCGCCATATCGATCAGATCAGCGAACTGGTCAGCCTTATCCGGAGAGATACTTCGTCGCGGCGGCAGATCGTCACGGCCTGGAACCCCGGCGAGATTCAACGGATGGCGCTGGCGCCCTGCCACTGCCTTTTCCAAACGCAGGTGGCCGCGGGGCGGCTGAACTTGCAGCTATACCAGCGCAGCGCGGACTTCTTTCTGGGCGTGCCCTTTAACATCGCGAGTTATGCGCTGCTGACGCACATGCTGGCGCGGGAATGCGGCCTGGAGCCTGGAACGTTCGTGTGGACTGGTGGCGACGTGCATCTCTATTCCAACCATCTTGAGCAGGCGCGCCTGCAGCTTTCGCGCGAACCGCGAGCTTTGCCGAAATTGATCCTGAAGGACCGCGGCCAGTCGCTTTTCGAATATGAGCCCGACGACTTCATGTTCGACGCTTACGAGCCGCATCCGCATATCTCCGCGCCCGTTGCAGTGTGATTTCGGCACAGCGAAGAAAATTGCGGCTGCGCAATGGACCTAGGCGCAGAGTGCTGCGTTCCATTCAGCCGTTAGACAGGAGAATCTATCATGCTTCGCAAGCTGATGACTGGGGTTGTGATTGGCGGCTCGCTCGCCGTTGCGGCCTGCAACACCGTTCGCGGTGCGGCGACCGACGTGAATTCGGCTGCAAATGCGGTCGACAAGGCCACCTGATTGAGGCCATGGTCATCCGTCCGTTACACTGGAGGAATGATCATGGTTCGGAAGCTGGTGACTGTATTGCTGATTGGCAGCGGTCTGGCTGTAGCAGCGTGCAACACCGTGCGCGGGGCTGCAGCGGACATCAATTCGGCTGCTGACTGTACGCAGAATGCGATGAACGGCGGCCGTTGCTGACCTTTAATAGTTTTCGTCAGTGAGATTTAGCCCCGTCGGGACATTCCCGGCGGGGCTTTTCTTTGTGCACTGACCTGCATCCAGTCAGGCCAAGAAAAAGGCCCCGCCGGTCTTCCGGCGAGGCCTCTTTCAATCGGATCAACGTCTCGGCTTTGCTCGTCCGTCCTCTGACGGACGAAGCAAGATCAATCCTGCAGATAGTCACCGGCGTCGGCGTCGGTGCCGTGACCGCTGGTAACGACCTCACCAAGAGGATCGTCGCCGGTCCCCGTGTTGTCGCGCGCCGACCTGGCATTCTCCGCCGCACGCAGCTCTTCAGCCGAGTCCGGAGCGATGAGCGCTTCCGCCATCCGCCGCTGGGCTGCACGAAGGGCCGTGTCACGGCTGCTCGCCGCAACGCGCATCCGGTTCATGCCGGCGCCCGTACCTGCCGGGATGAGGCGCCCGACGATGACGTT
>JBJMUK010000092.1:0-5275 GCA_045811225.1 Sphingomicrobium sp.
AAGCTCGGGGCGCGCGCGGGCGAACAGTTCGATGTCGCCGATGATCTCCACCCCGGCATCGCGTGCGCGCTGGGCGATTGGATGGCGGTTGATCGGCAGTCCTGGTGTGACGACCAGACTATCGAACTGCGACAGGTCCGCCTCGTCCAGGTCTGCAAGCTCGGCGCCCGGCGGAGCTTTCGACCGTGCCTCCGGCTCGCTGTCCCAGGCAGTGACGCTGGCCCCGCTCGAAAGCAGCGCTTCGACCGTCGCAAGCCCTGATCGCGCAAGCCCGTAAACCGCGTAATGCTTTCCGGCGAAAGCTTTGGCCGTGATCACCGCAACTTGAGCGTGGACAAGCCCGCGAGGGCCAAGACGAAGCTGATGATCCAGAAGCGAATGACGATTGTCGCTTCCGACCAGCCGATATGTTCGAAGTGGTGGTGGATCGGCGCCATGCGGAACACCCGCTTGCCCGTCCGCTTGAAGAAGAAGACCTGGATCACGACCGACAAGGCTTCCAGCACGAACAAACCGCCGACGATGGCGAGGACGAATTCGTGGTGCGTCGCCACCGCCACCGCGCCGAGCGCGCCGCCAAGGGCGAGACTTCCCGTATCGCCCATGAAGACAGCCGCAGGCGGCGCGTTGAACCACAGAAAGGCAAGTCCCGCACCAACGATCGCAAGCAGCAGCACGGTGAGGTCGCCCACGCCGAGCACATGGGGGATGCCGAGGTAGCCGGCGAACTTCGCATTGCCGACGAGATAGGCGATCAGAAGAAAGGCGATGGAGGCGATGATCACCGGCATGGTTGCCAGGCCGTCGAGACCGTCGGTGAGGTTCACGGCATTGCCGAAGGCGACGATAACGAAGGCGCCGAACACGACGTAGAACCAGCCAAGGTCGACGACCGGCCCCTGCACGAACGGCAGGTAGAGGTTCGTGTTGCCGGTGCGCACGATCAGCCAGGTCGCGAGGCCTGCAATCAGGAACTCCAGCGCGAGCCGCATCTTGCCTGACAGGCCCGCGTGGTGCGCCTTTTTCACCTTGTCGTAATCGTCCAGGAACCCGATCAGGCCGAAGCCCGCAGTCACCAGCAGGCATGCCCACACGTAAGGGTTGGTAAGGTCCATCCACAGCAGCACCGACGTGCACATTGCAATGAGGATCAGGAGCCCGCCCATGGTCGGTGTGCCGCGCTTGGCGAGATGGCTCTGCGGACCATCGGCACGGATCGGCTGGCCCTTGCCTTGCCGCTCACGCAGCCAGCGAATGAAGGCTGGACCAAGCAACAGCCCGATCAGCAGCGCTGTCGCACTGGCGGCACCGGCGCGAAAGCTGATGTAACGAATGAGGTTGAGAATGCCCGGGAACCCGAGCTGCTCGGCGATGACGTACAGCATTAGGCGACCCCTGCCATGCGCTGGACGAGGCGGGCGAGTCCAACGGAATTGGAGGCCTTTACAAGCACCGCGTCCCCGGGGCGAGCCAGCCTGAGCAAGGCTTCGGTCGCTTCATCGACGCCCGCGGCGCGTTCCACCTCAGTGTCATCGCCAAGTTCGTCGGCCAACGGCCCCATCTCTTCCCCGATCAGGATCAGCCGGTCGACGTGCGCAGCCTTCACCGCGGGGGCGAGTCCCGCGTGCATGGCGTCGCTATGCTCGCCTAGTTCGCGCATCGGACCGAGCACGGCGATGCGCCGCTCGACCCCCGGCTCTGCCCCGAGGCTCTTCAAGGTCGCAGCCATGGACGCAGGGTTCGCGTTATAGCTCTCGTCGATCAGCAGCAGCTCACCGCCGTCGATCTGGATCAGGTGGCGCTCGCCCCTGCCCTTCAGGCCCCCAAGGTCGGCAAGCGCCAGACCGGCCAGTGCAATGTCGGCGCCCACCGCTTCGACCGCCGCCAGGACCGCGAGCGAGTTGGAAACCCAATGGTCCCCGCGCTGCGAAATGGTGAAGGTCAGGTCGCAATTCAGAAGGGTGGCCGTGATCAGGCTCCCCGCGCCCTCGGCCACCGCGTGCACCGCGTGCACGTCCGCATCACCCTTGCCGAAGGTGATGATCCGGTCAGCATTGCGGCGGGCCGCGCGGACCAGCCGGTCACGGTGCGACGTATCGTTGGGTATAATGGCGACGCCGTCCGTCTCCAGCCCCTGGAAGACTTCGCCCTTGGCGTCGGCGATCGCCTCTTCCGATCCCAAGTTTTCGATGTGGGCGGGAGCAATGGCGGTGATGACTGCCACGTGCGGACGAACCATCCGGGTCAACGCTGCGATTTCCCCCGCGTTGTTCATGCCCATTTCGAGGACGGCGTATCTTGCCTCTCGGGGCATGCGGGCCAGGCTGAGGGGGACCCCAGTAGGGTTGTTGTAGCTCTTGACCGACCGATGAACCTTTCCCGGCGCGCTTCGGTCGAGCGCTGCGAACAAGGCTTCCTTGGT
The DNA here is from genome assembly GCA_045811225.1 of Sphingomicrobium sp. Lineage (GTDB taxonomy): Bacteria > Pseudomonadota > Alphaproteobacteria > Sphingomonadales > Sphingomonadaceae > Sphingomicrobium. The sequence continues at coordinate 2,423 of JBJMUK010000092.1, forward strand.
GCTGGTCTTTCCAACCGAGCCGGTCACGCCGATGATCGTTGCGTTGGTCCGCTGACGGGCCGCACGGGCCAATGCTTCGAGTGCCGTGGCCGTATTCTCGACAAGGACATGCGGTCCGTCGACCGATTCCGACACGATGGCTCCAGCAGCACCGGCCGCGAACGCGCCATCAACGAATCTGTGGCCGTCGTGAACCGTGCCCGGCATGGCCACGAACAGGTCGCCCGGTCCCACTTCACGGCTATCGAACGTCACGCCGGTGACCTCGAAGGTGACGCTTGCGCGGCCCCCCGTCGCTTCCTCGATCTCCGTCGAGGTCCAAAGTGCGCTCATGCCGCGCATTCCCTCGCGACCTGAACATCGTCGAATGGAAGCACGCGCTTGCCAATGGTCTGGCCCGTCTCGTGTCCCTTTCCGGCAAGCAGGACGATATCGCCCACGCTCGCCCGTCGAAGAGCCTCGGCAATCGCTTCGCGGCGTCCCCCCATCTCAATCGCACCGGCCGCGCCGGTCATGATTTCGGATCGGATGCTCGCAGGATCCTCGGTGCGCGGATTGTCGTCCGTGACGATAACAAGGTCCGAGAGCTTCGACGCGACGGCGCCCATTTCCGGGCGCTTGCCCTTGTCGCGGTCCCCCCCTGCGCCGAATACGGTGATCAGCTTCCCTTCGACGTGAGGTCGCAGAGCCGCGATGGCTGCCTCCAGCGCGTCCGGCGTGTGCGCATAATCGACATAGACAGGCGCACCGCCCCGGCTGATCACGGCCCGCTCAAGTCTTCCGCGCACGGGGGCGACCCGCGACATTGCGGAGAACGTCGTCGAAAAATCACTTCCAGTCGCGAGCAACAGCCCCGCTGCAATCAGGACGTTGGCGGCTTGGTAGGCGCCGATTAAGGGCAGCGACAGACGGTGGGCCTTTCCCTCGTGCGCCAGCATCAGGACCTGGCCGAGCGGGGTGGGCGTCTGTTGCTGAAGCGAAATCGTCTCACCTCCCGGCCCAACGGTCAGTAGGCGGATTCCACGTCGCTTTACGCGATCGATGACTGCGGCGGATTTTGGATCGCCGGTCCAGACGACCGCAGTTGCCTCTTGTGGAAGCACATCGTCGAACAGCCGCATCTTGGCCTCGAAATAGGCCTCCATCGTCTCGTGATAATCAAGATGGTCGCGGCTGAAGTTGGTAAACGCCGCAGCCTTCAACGGCACGCCTTCGGACCGATACTGATCAAGGCCGTGGGACGATGCCTCATAGGCTACGTGCGTGACCCCCATGCGCTGCAGGCCCGCCATGTTCGACAGGAATGTCACGATGTCGGGGGTGGTCAGGCCTGTCTTGACCTGATCGTCGTGCGTCGTGACCCCAAGGGTCCCGATCGAGGCCGATCGATGACCGCCCATCCGCCACATCTGGCGGGCCAACTCGACCGTCGAAGTCTTGCCGTTCGTTCCCGTCACCGCGACCGATGTTTCGGGGTACGGCGCATGGAACTTGGCGGCCATCTGCGCGAACAGCTTTCGCGGATTCACGTCGGCGATGTGAGGAACGCCACTCACTTCTGCTTCGGGCGCAGCGACGATCGCGACAGCACCATGACTGATCGCATCGGCGATGAAGTCCTCGCCGTTGAAGGTGCTGCCGCGGAAGGCGCCGAACACATTTCCGCGCGCGACCTTGCGATGGTCGATGGCAAAGCCGGTCACTTCGGAATCGTCAGCGACGTCCGCAAGCTCGCGCAGACGCACTCTCTTAGTGTCCCGCTTCTTCGTGAACGTAAGGAAGCACCAACGACATGTCGGGTTCGCGATTCTTGTCGGGCCGGATGCCCAGCATCGGGGCGATGCGGCTGACGGTCGTGCCGAAGGCAGGACCAATGTTCCACGCGGCGGTGTGGAAGCCATAGGTTTCTGCAGTGGCCTTCGGATCGTCGAGCATCATCACCATCACATATCTGGGCTCGTCCATCGGGAACACACCGGCGAAGCTGGTGACAACCGCGGCCGACGTATAGCGGCCATTGGCCAGCTTTTCCGCCGTCCCGGTCTTGCCGCCAACCCGATAACCAGGCGAATCCGCCTTCTTTCCGGTACCCTCGGTAACGACGAGCCGCAAAAGGGAACGCATCTTGTAGCTCGTGTCTTCGCTGAAGACGCGGACCCCCTGCGGTACGCGATGATTGCGGTCAACCTTCAGAAGGGTCGCCGGCCGGTACATGCCGCCATTGAACAGGGTCGCGTAGCCGGTGGCGAGATGCAGCGGAGTCACCGCAATGCCGTGTCCGAAACCAACCGTCATCGTTTCGAATGGACCCCAGCGTGATCCGGGCGTCAGCGTGCGGCCGCGCTCCTTCAATTCCATCCCGACCGGGTCTAGGAACCCCATCTTCCTCAGGAATTCCTTCTGTCGCGTTGCACCAAGCTGGTCCGCGATCAGTGCGCTTCCGATGTTGGAGCTTTCCTTCATGATCTCGGCGACCGAGCACATGCGGCCATAAGGGTGAGTGTCGTGAACCACGTGGCCGTAAGCCGGCAGCTCCCGCGCGCAGCTGTACATCTGGCCGAACGACTTCACGATTCCCGCATCCATCGCCATTGCGACGGTGAACGGCTTGAAGGTCGATCCAAGCTCGTACACCCCAAGCGTCGCACGATTGAAGCGGGCTTCCTCGCTGCCTGACCCCGCTGCGTTGGGGTTCAGCTGCGGAAGCGAGGTCATTGCCAGCACTTCGCCGGTGTGAATGTCCATGATTACGCCCGCCGCACCGATGGCGGAGAAATGCGTCATGGCTTCGAGAAGCTCGTGCTCCAGGGCCTGCTGAATGCGGCTTGAAATTGAAAGCGTCAGCGGCGCGCC
>JBJMUK010000093.1:0-3766 GCA_045811225.1 Sphingomicrobium sp.
TCAACCTTTTCGGCACCCTGCATTTCACACCGCCGGGGTTCCTCGCCATCGGCGTGCTGCCGATCCTGCTCGGGATCACAATGTGGATCCAGTTCAAGCTCAATCCGCAGCAAATGGATCCCGTCCAGCAGCAAATCTTCGGCTTCATGCCGTGGGTATTGATGTTCGTCATGGCCCCGTTCGCAGCGGGCCTGCAGCTCTACTGGGTCGTCTCAAACTTGCTGACGATTGCCCAGCAGTCATGGCTGTACAAACGCTACAATCTGCACCTCTCCGACACCCATCCGGTTACGACCTGAAGGCCATGGAAGAGCAACTCGACATTGCCGAACATGCGCGAAAGCTTTTCTCCGGGCCGATCGACTTCCTGAAGTCGGCCCCGAAACTCGAGCATCTTCCCGAGCCAACCGTGCCGGAAATTGCTTTCGCGGGTCGCTCCAATGTCGGCAAAAGCTCGCTGATCAATGCGGTCACCAACCGCAGCAAGCTGGCCCGCGCATCGAACACCCCGGGGCGGACCCAGGAACTCAACTATTTCGACGTCGGACGGCCGCTTGTATTCAGACTGGTCGACATGCCCGGCTACGGCTTCGCCGAGGCGCCCCGGGACATGGTCAAGCGCTGGCGCTTCCTGATCAACGATTTCCTTCGGGGTCGCCAAGTGTTGAAGCGCGCGCTCGTCCTCGTCGATGCGCGCCATGGCCTTAAGGACGTGGACCGTGACATCATGAAGATGCTCGACGATGCAGCGGTCAGCTATCATTTGGTGCTCACCAAGGCGGACAAGATCAAGCCAACGGAGCTCGAGAAGACGCTCTCAGCCGTTCGAACGGAATCAGCGAAACATCCAGCCGCCCATCCGCTCATCCTGCCGACCTCGAGCGAAACCGGTGAGGGTATCGCGGAGTTAAGAACCGCGATCATGGAAGCCGTCCTGCAATGAAGCTGATTATCGGCAACCGAGCCTATTCGAGTTGGTCGATGCGCGGTTGGCTGGCGCTAAAGCAAGCCGGCTTCGAGTTTGAGGAGCTGGTCGTCCCGCTGTTCGACGAAGCCTGGGAGCAGCGCCGCGAAGGTGATGAGTTCGCACCCTCGCTGGGCAAGGTGCCGATCCTGTGGGATGGGGAGTGCGTCGTCTGGGACAGCCTGGCGATCATCGAGTTCTGCGCGGACCGGGTCGGACGGGAACGATTCTGGCCCGAAGACGAATCGGCGCGGGGCATGGCGCGCTCGATGGCCGCCGAAATGCATTCGGGCTTCGCCAACATGCGGCGCGAACTGCCGATGAACGTCCGCAAGAGCTTCGGTACGGTCGAACTGTCCGGCGAAGTCGAGGACGAAGTCGTTCGAATCCTAAACCTATGGGCCCAGGCCCGCGCTCGCTTCGGCGGCTCGGGTGAATATCTCTTCGGCGATTGGGGCGCGGCGGACATCATGTTCGCGCCCGTCGTCACGCGCTTCATTAGCTATGGCGTCCGGATTCCGCCGTTTGCGGCGACTTATATGGAAGCGGTCCTGCATCGGGCCGATGTGGTTGAATGGATCGAGCTCGCCCAGGAAGAGCCGTGGGTGATTGAAGAATATGAGGCCGAACCGGCCTAATAGGGTGTGCCGTCCTTGTGGACGTAGCTTCCATCCGCGGTGAACAGCATGTCGATGTCCGAATAGCCGCCCCCGCTATTCGATCCGGCACTAACGCAGATGAAAGTGCAAGGGTCAGGGCCTCGATTGATGAGGTGATGACCGTTGCGGACACCCATCGGCCAAGCCACGATGTCGCCACCCAGAAGTTCGGTTTCGCCCTCATCTTCGACCAAGACTGCGCGTCCGGAAAGCATCACCAGCAATTCGTCCTCGCCTTCATGCCAATGGCGCTGGCTTGACCAGGCGCCCGGCTCGAGGGTGACATGTCGGGCGCCGAGAGCGCTCAGTCCGACCGCATCTCCAATCGGATGTTGCCAACGGCCAGCGACAGGTTGGTCGAATGGAGCCGGATATCCGGTGCGGTTGGTCTGCTCGATTTGGGAAAGATCGACTTTCGGCATGGCGAACGCCTTGCTACGCCGTCGCCATGCTTTCGTCCATCGACCCCGTCGAGCTCGCCCAGCGGCTCATAGCCTGCCCCAGCGTCACCCCCGCCAGCGGCGAGGTGTTCGACTTGCTCGAGGCGGCGCTTCGCCCTTTGGGCTTTGACGTGCACCGCTGGATCATGGGCGAAGCGCCCGACGGTCCGACGGAGAATATGGTGGCAATGCGTGGTTCCGGCGGGCCGCATTTCGGCTTTGCGGGACACCTCGATGTGGTTCCGCCCGGTGATGGATGGATCAGCGATCCGTTCGCGGCCCTGATCGAGGACGGAATTCTAACCGGCCGCGGCGCAAACGACATGAAAAGCGCGATCGCCGCCTTCGTCGCCGCGGTCGCTTCGGCACGGCAGGACAAGGGAACCCTATCGTTGCTGATCACCGGCGACGAGGAGGGCTATGCGACCTATGGCACGCCGCGGATTATCGACTGGCTCAATGAGCACGGCGTCCGGCCCGATATGATCCTAATCGGTGAACCCACGTCGGTCGATCGGCTTGGCGATACGGTCAAGATAGGGCGGCGCGGCTCGGTCAACATGTGGTTCGACGTGCCGGGAACGCAGGGCCATGTCGCTTATCCCCATCGCGCCGACAATCCGGTACCGAAGCTGGCGCGGGTGATCGACGCGCTCGAAGCGCTGCACTTCGATGACGGGACCGAATCCTTTCCTGCATCGAACCTGGAATTCACCGGCATCTCCACACCGACGCAGGCCAGCAACGTTATTCCCGCCTCGGCGACCGGCCAGCTCAACATTCGCTTCAACAATCTTCAGCGTGGTGAAGACCTCGTCAGGTTGGTGGAGAAGATTACCGATGGTGAAGCGCCCGGCGCCACGGTTCGGGCGCGCATCTCCGGCGAAGCGTTCCTGACTCCACCCGGCGAGCTCTATGACGTCGTGGTGTCAGCGATCCGTGAGGAAACCGGTATCGAGCCGGAGTTATCGACCAGTGGCGGCACGTCCGACGGCCGCTTTCTCATAAAGCTCTGCCCGGTGGTCGATTTCGGCCTGCCCAACGCAACGATGCACAAGGTTGGCGAGCATGCTTCGATCGAGGACATTCGTGCCCTGAGCCGCATTTACGGTCGCATATTAGGAAAAGTGTTCGCTTAGGCGACGCTACGCGAACCGCGGTCGGCGTTGCGCGTCCATGCGGAATATTCTTCCTCGAACATCGGATGGGCGAAGACGAAGCCCTGCACCGTTTCGCAGCCCATTGCCCGAAGGATGTCAGCCTGGGCGACATTCTCGACAGCTTCCGCCACAATTTCCGCGCCAACGCCCTTGATCAGCTGGATCACGGCCTGGACGACCACGCGCGCCTTCTCACTGACTTCGATGTCGACGATCAGCGATGGATCAAGCTTGACCCGATCGAGGGGCATCGCCCGCAATCGCGCAATGTTCGAATAGCCGGTGCCGAAATCATCGATTGCTATCGAAGCACCGTCTTCGCGCAGCGCCGCAATCTCGGCCAAGACACTTTCCGAACATTCCATCGCCGCTGATTCGGTGAATTCCAACTCGACCAATGTGAGCGGTACGCCGGCGTCGGTGAACGACGTTCGCAGCCGCTGGAAGAAATCGGCGCGATCGAGCTGGCGTGGGCTGATGTTGAAAGCCAGCCTGCGCTTGATGCCTTGGGCATGCCAGTCGGCCAGCATCGAGGCGACCTCG
>JBJMUK010000094.1:0-7088 GCA_045811225.1 Sphingomicrobium sp.
GTTACGCCCTGAGGCAAACCTCCGGGGGGTGTCACGATGACCTGCCGCTGGAACACCAGCGTGTTGAACGCCACGTCTTCGTCACTGAGGTCGACTTTGCCGGTCGAGAAATATTTATACCTCAAGCCGAGGTCGATGTTCGGACTGATTGCGTAATTTACACCGAGGATCGCCTGCCATGCAAAGGCGCCGTCCTTCTCATCGAACATCTTGACCTTTGCCCAACCAGCGCCAACGCCGGCCTGGAAGGAAAAGCCATCGTCGTCACCGAAGTCGACCAGAGCGTTCACCATGAAAGCCAAGGCGCCGACATTATCGTCGATGTCGAAATCTTCGTCGACCAGGTCGAGGTCAGAGAAATTGTTTATCGCATCGAGCAGCGGCGTATCGACCGAGAAATCGTCGAGCTTGGCGTGCTTCCAGGCGACCTCACCCTCAAGACGAAACATGCCGAAGTCATATCCGCCATAAATGCCGAGTTCGTATCCCATCTTGGAATCGAGATCGAACGCGTTGTCGAATGAAGCATCGGCGGGTCCCGCGGGAGTGCCGATGACACCAGGCGGCGTATTTACTGTGGTGAAATCGACAAATACGTCGGCATCCGGGGCCTTGACCCAGGTGACGCCGCCTTCGATCCCGGCATAACCTTGACCGTCTCGGGCCATCGCAGGTGTTGCGACGGCCGAGGCCGCAACCGCGGCTAGCAAATAATATCTCGATTTCATCTGAATTCCCCTTGTTTGCGGAACCGAGCATTCCAGGTTTACGAAACCCACCTTTCCCAACCGCGAAACACTGCCAATTACCCGGCGGTTCCCGCAATTCGGGAAAACCCTGTCATTGAATATAATCTGTTGCGTTTTGGACACATAGGAAATGGCAGGGTTTTTAGGTGACGACTGATTAGCTAAGGGCTTGAACAATAAGGGACAGCATAGCTTAATTTGAGCTCGCTAAAGGAGCGGGATGTGCATCACCATCTTTTGAAGAGCACGGCCTTCGGAGCTCTTATGACGATAGCGGCCGGCATTGCGTCCGCCCAAACGACGTCCACCTCTTCGGTGGCGACTCCTTCAATGGCGGCGGCCTCATTCGACGATTATTCCCGCTTCTACGCGGCCAGCAAGAATGCGCCCATTTGGTTCCGGTCGGGCCAAGCCGAAGCCGGTCCGCTACTGGTATCGATCCTGCGCCGCTCAACGATCGAAGGCTTCTCACGCGGCCCGCAGCTTGCCGCTGACGTCGAAGCCGCGCTGGCCAAGGCTCAGGCTGGTGACCCCGCGGCCCTGCAAGAGGCAGATCGCCTACTCTCAAGGGCCTGGGTGGCGTATGTCCAGGCGATCCACGCGCCGACACCGGGCATGTTGTACGGCGAAAAATGGGTGACTCCGGTCGTTCCAACCACGTTCGCCATCCTCGGCAAGGCACTTCGCGCGCCATCCCTGGTCGAACATTTGAAGAGCGTTTCCGACGTCAATCCCATCTATAGGGCTTTAAGGGATGCTGCGCTGACTGAAGCCAAGTTGCCCGATGGCGGCAATGCCGCGCGATACGCCGCCAACCTGGAACGAGTTCGCTCCATCCCAGCCACTGGCAAGTTTGTGCTGGTGGATGCCGCCACTGCGCGGCTGTGGATGTATGAGGACGGACAGCCAGTCGATTCCATGAAGGTCATTGTTGGCGACAAGGCGAAGCTCGGGCTGCCGACGCCGATGATCGCGAGCGTCATTTGGTATGCAACGTTCAATCCTTATTGGCATGTGCCGGATCACCTGGTGAAAAAGACGCTGGCCAAACATGTGATCGAGGATGGCGAGGGTTATCTGAAGAAGAACGGATATGAGATCGTATCCGACTGGAACGCTACGGAGATCCTGCCCGCATCCAGCGTCGACTGGAAGGCCGCGGCGGCCGGAACCATTCATGTAAAGATCCGCCAGCTGCCGGGACCGACCAATTCCATGGGCAAGTTGAAATTCAATTTTGCCAATCCGGAGGGCATCTATCTGCATGACACGCCCAACAAGGCATTGTTCGCGCAAAGCAACCGTGCGCTCAGCAATGGCTGCATCCGGCTGGAGGACGCCAAGCGTCTGGGTCATTGGCTGATGGGCCAAGAGCCGGTCGCGCCGTCCAGCGCCGCCGAGCAGCATGTCACGTTGCCGGCGGGCATCCCGGTTTATGTGACCTATCTGACCGCGCAACCGCATCTTGGAGAGAATAGGCTCGCCCGGGACATCTACGGCTGGGATGCGCGATCGCCGATTACCGCAGCCGTTGCGATGCAGGCAGCGGGCGCTGGATCCTAACCTCCCAGCTTAGTCAGGGTTGAGGGTCAGAACCCGATGTGGCGCTCGTTTAGGGTCCAGGCACTCCGTAGCCCTGCAAATGATCAGGCTGCCTGCCAGCGCGATGGCCATTGCCGCAAAGGTCACTTCACCAATCGAGAATGATGCAAGCAACCGCGGCACATGAATCAAGGGAACCCAGGCGAGAAACATGGCCGCCACGATCAGCAGGGCATAGCCGCGGAACGCTTTGAACAAGGTCGCCAGCCCGGATGCGATCAACAAAATGCCGGTTATCCACGGCCAAATAGCCGCGAAAGGAATGAAGTCCGGCATCAGGCCCGCAATTGCCGGCCGAAACAGCAGGTGAATTGTTCCGAACATGAGCAGCATGACAGTCAGGAGCCATCGCAAGGCGCGATTGCTGGTCACGTTGCGAATGAGAACCAGGCTTGCGGCGGCCAGGACAAGTGCTTCGATTGTCGAAACCGCCGCCTCGATTGCCGGACCCGCCTCAACCATGGACCATGCAGTTAGCGCGGCTGCTGAAATCCAGGCCACGACGATCGGCCAGCCGAGAAGGGCAGGCGGGCTCAACCACGCGGCGGCGAATGCCGCCAGCCCTATCGCCAAGCCCGCAACGACAGCGGGAATGCCGCTAGGCACGCCGGCAAACATGGATAGTGGCAGGGATTCGCCCACCGCCGATGCAATGAATATGGCCGCCGTACCCATCATCAGGAGTAGCTGGCCGGCGCGTCGCTGGCTGCCCGCCCGGCCGGACCATGGCTCAACAGCGTCATATTGCGGGCTGGCCGGCGGAGCGGGGCGCTTGCTACTTCCCATCAATGGCAACAGCCATAGTTGAATTGCTCATCCGCGCGGGGGCGGCCGTCGGGCGTAAGGTCGAGCAAGTTCCACGTCGGCTCTACGGTGCCACAGTGTCGGGGGTCCTGACCCGGTTCGGTCGGTTCGTATAGCAATTCCGAGGCCCAACTGAGGCGAATAATCCCGCTGTCGTCCTTGTGGAACACGGTCAGCATGGGCATCTGCTGCCCATCATCGTCCTCGCCGAGATAATCGCGTTTGAAACTGTTTCCGGCAGCCGACAGCAATTTCAGATGGCGCCAGCCGTGGTGGGTCGCGAAAGCGGCAACCCGTTCGATGGGTGCCTTGGCCACCGCAACAATGTTTGCGCCAAGGCCTTCGACGTGCCGCACCGCGCCCTCCCAACAATCCAGCAAGGCGGTGCAGGACGGGCAGGGTCCCTCCTCAAGCGCCAAGTTCACCGCAGGTCCGAGCGTTGGAGCCGCACGAAGATCGGTTCGATGACGAGGGAACATGTAATGATATGCGATCAGCGAGTTTGTGCCCGGGCGGAACAGGTCCGACAGCTTGATCTTTGCCGGCTTGCCGTCCGCACCAATGTGATCAAACTCATAGTCCTCGGGAATTTCGCCGCCGGGAGGCAGTGCCCGAACTGCCTCCGCGATTGACGCCATTTCCCGGCGCAATTGAGCTTCACGAACCAGCAACTTCCGCCGCTCCAGGCGATAGTGAGGCGACTCATTGGGAAACGTCACATTCACTTCGTGGCCCTTCCTGGCTGGCTTCCCCGCACCGATCGCCTGGAAGAAACTTGCAGCGGCGCCGATCGAGATTGCGGAAAGATCCGCGGATTGCGGAACAGAGTTATGGGGAGGCTGAACGGGGGCTGCTGTTCATCCTCCCCGCCTCGGCCACCTGTCTCCCCAGTCAGATGGCCGCGGATCTTGGGTATCCTGCCTTGTGCGGCGGACATGCCGCCGAGGTTCCGACATTCCTTCGCCATCAGCGGCCGGCTCTCTGGAAGTCCATGGTCCAGTTCGTCTCCCATGTTTGGCCGCCGTCATATGAAAAGGACTGCTCCCAGCGCGCGGATGAAGGCGTGATCTTGTGCCAGAGGAAGCGCACGCCGACCGGCCGGTTGCCGTCGAGGTCGATCCCCTGGAATTTTCCCTCTCCATGATCAAAACCGCCTAGCACCGGCGGCTGGAGAATGCCGTCGCGATTGCTGACCCAGTAGATCCGCCATTGCTTGACGGTCCGATCGAAGCAACGCAGGGCCATCCCGCCAAAGCCGATTTCCTCGATCCGATGCTGCTCCACATTGCATAGGCCATCAAGTATCGGCTCGGTTACGGCAGTACCCTGGTGCTCTTCCCATTCCTTGCTGCCGATCCCGCGCGCCTTCAGTCGCCGGTGGGTGACGTTCCACCGGCCGTGAAGAAAATCGAAATCGCTCCACTCATAAGAAGGGAGGCCTCGGATCAGCGAGCGGGAGGTTGGCTTTAAGCGCAACACTTCCGGCTCGCGCGCCAGCATGGGCGCAATGGCTTCGGCGGCATCGTCAAATCCGGATTGATGTGCTTGCCGATCATTGTCGTCATCAAACGCCGCAAACCAGATCAGAAGTCGTTCGCCTTCGCGAACGGGAAGGCGCGGAAAATTGTTGGTACGCCCCTTGGTCATGAGCGTGGAAACTATTTGGATGCCTGCGGCCTCGATCTTGGGCCTGATCTGCCTTTCGAATAGGTCCGCCGCATCGGATGGGGGCGTTTTCAGGTAATAGATTGTCGCGGTAATCAGCCCGGCTGGCGCTTTGTCGCCAAGAGCTGGCCGCGATGCTGGCAATTCAAATTCGCCACTGGTGCCGAAGGCGTCGAGCAGCAGCACATTGTCGCTGTCGATCATCGTTGCATTCGCGGCGTCCCGGTTAGCCTTCCACACCGGTCCGCCATAAAATTCGGCAAGGCCGGTCAAGCGCGAATCCATGTCCTTGAAGCCACGTATCCAAACAAACCGGTCTGGCCGATCCAGATCGATGAAGGTGCCAATTACCTTCATGCCGTGCGCTTCCTGGCTCTCGACAAACTCGCGTTCGAAAAGTTCGATCAAGGCATCGCGCTTGCCGGGATGAAGCGTGTATTGACGCAGTTCAACGATCGGAAATGAACCCATAAGCTCCGCTGCTTCTACGGTGGCGGGAATGGCCACACATGCCGCCAACGCTGCGACTGGCCCGGCTAATACCGGCCTTGGCTGCCGCTCCGTTTCGGACATAGTCGAGCGAACTCCCTGGACAATGTGCTGTAGCGTCACAGCAAACAGATCGTCAGGCCTTCAACTATTCAAAGCCTCCGGCTTCCGCTGCCGCTATGGGCAAATGGGGGAGGCTGGATATCGAAATTGAAAGATGGAACGACGGGTCGCACGGAAGGAGCGACATCGCATTTCGAAGGCCCGGTTTACGCCATCGAGGATAGGTTCGAAGTTGCCCGCTCATGCCTGTCAGCAAAGCCGAGGCATACAATCAAAGATCCTGCCATTCCCCAGGCTGCAATGCATTGACCTTTATACCGCGGCGGTCCGCGGCAGCACGGAGCTGGCGGAGTGGCTCTTCGACCTCGGCATATCCGTCGGCGCCCACGACGCCAAAGTGAATCGGCACGATTTGTCGCGCGCCGAGGATGACGGCCGCCGCCACCGCCTGTTTGGGCGTAAGTACCGCGGGGACATCGCTGGCCGGCTGTCGCCAGCTGAACTTCGCCCCGTTGATCGGCAGGAAAGCCGCATCGAATGGGCTTGAGCGGAAAGGCGTGTGGAGAGGCCCGCCGCCACGGCACTTGCGATCATGTTGCGGCGCGATAGTAGCGGCGTTCGAACGCTTATGATCTCGGCCTCAGATTGAAGCCGAAAAGGCGAACGCCAGTTTCGGTGCGTGGACGGTGGCTGCTGTTCGGCGAGAATGCCAGGTACGAGCCGGCCGCAAGCCGCCGTTGGCCCTCGATCAGCTCGCCGCTGACGACGAATATATCTTCACCATATTCGTCATGATCGTCGACCTTTGGCCAGATAGCTCCCGGCGCCATATCGACCACCCAGACGCGTACTCCATCCCGGGCTGGAAGGTCGCGGCGAAAACAGCCGTCACCGACCACGATGGCATCAATTCCGTCGACATTGAGATGGGTGAAATCGGGGAATTCCGAACTCATGGCATGTCCAATCAGGCAGTGGTGATTGCCCGCCCTACCGCCTGCAAAATCGGAGCAGCTATCAACATCTTTCGATTGCGACGAGGCCAATCCGGGCTGAAACGCCTGAACCAGCATTTGGCCCGCGGAGGGTCGCCGGCGCGCTTCAGACTGACAGCTTAGGGTCACCTTCCAGCACGCGCTGCTCCAGCTTGGGCCGCTCGCCTTTGTCCCACAGGGGGGCGCGGTGAGTTACCCGATATCGAATGGGTCCCCCATCCTCCGACGTATCGCGATGGATCGGTCGCGGAATGCAGACGAACTCGGTCAGGATGTCCTTGGTGGTTACGCGGACGGTCGAATATCCATGACCTCCCATGTCGACGAAGCTGAGGTGCGGGGCGACATCGGGGTTGGACAGCGCGCGCGCCTTATCCACATCATGCGACCTCGAATATTCGATCGACGATCGAACCCCGTGGCGCATGGTCATGTTGATCGTCGCTTCCGGTTTCCCGTCTTCCGGTCGGTCCACCAAATATAATGGACGCAAGGGATGGTCCTTGGGGATCGCATGCTCGACAGCTTCGACCAGTCCGGGCGCGGAGATCGAGCCGGTTACGAAAGCGATGCCGACGGGCTCGAACGGTTTTGGCGGCAATGTCTTCGCCGAATAGCCGGCCCAGAAGCTGTGCCGATCGCCCGCCACGGTGACGAAACCGGTGATTCCTTCGCGGTCGATCATATCGTTGATTTCGCCTCGCTCAGACTAAGCCGACCC
>JBJMUK010000095.1:0-3909 GCA_045811225.1 Sphingomicrobium sp.
CCCAGGCCTTCGAGGCGCTCGAGGAAGCGAAGAGCGCGGCCCTCGACGTCATCGTCGTGGATCATCACCAATGTGCCAGCCTGCTTCCGGTCGCCTTCGCGCTGATCAACCCGAACCGGTTGGATGAGAACGAACTTGGCGCTTCGCACGGCCACCTGGCTGCAGTCGGCATGGCGTTCCTGCTAGGGGTCGCGCTCGTCCGGGAGCTTCGCAGCCGGGAATTCTTCACCGGCGTCCGCGTCGAACCGAAAATCCTCGACCTTCTCGATCTCGTCGCGCTTGGGACCGTTGCGGACGTCGCCCGACTGAAGACCCTTAATCGTGCCTTCGTCACGCAGGGCCTGAAGATCATGTCCGGCAAGCAGAACATCGGACTTGCTGCATTGGCGGAAGCTGCTCGCCTGGTGCGTCCGCCCGTGTGCCGCGATCTCGGCTTTGCGCTTGGCCCCCGTATCAACGCTGGCGGCCGGGTAGGTAAGTCCGACCTTGGAGTGCGGCTGCTGACTTGCACCGACCCCGAGGAGGCCCGCACCATCGCGGCCGAGCTCGACAGGCTGAACGAGGAGCGCCGGGCGATCGAGATGCTCGTGTGCGAGCAAGCCATGACCCAGGCGGAGACCCAGCGGGACGAGCCCGTCATCACCGTGATGAGCAGCGGCTGGCACCAGGGTGTAATCGGGATTGTCGCAGGCCGGGTGAAGGAACGGTTCGGACGACCAGCCATCGTCATTGCAGAATGCGAGGATGGCAGTGGAAAAGGTTCAGGCCGATCCATTAGCGGAGTCGATCTGGGCGCCGCAGTGCTGGCCGCGAAGGAGAGCGGCCTTCTGATCGCCGGCGGGGGCCACGCGATGGCGGCTGGCCTAACCTTGTCGGCCGGCGGGTTGGAGGCATTTCGAGCCTTCATCAACCATCGGCTGAGCGCAGACGTGGAGGCTTCCCGAGGCGGCCGCGCGCTTCTGCTCGACGCCCTGCTGGCGCCGGGAGGCGTGGCAGGCACTCTGTGCGATGCCTTGGATGCGGCGGGGCCTTATGGTGCCGGCTGGCCTGCGCCCCGTGTCGCCGCTGGCCCGGCGCGACTCCTTCGCACCGGTGTGGTTGGGGACGATCATGTTCGAGGCCTTGCCTGCGGAGAGGACGGCAAGAGCTTCAAGTGGATCGCATTCCGAAGCGCTGACACGCCGCTCGGACAGGCGCTGCTCTCCTCACCTGGCGATAAACGCTGGTGGTTGGCCGGAACCGTCCGCCGGGATGAGTGGAATGGGGGCAATGCGGCGGAAATGCATCTGGAAGATGCCGCACTCGCTTGACCGGTCGACCCTCGTCGCCTAACCGGCTCCCGCTCCCCATGGCCCCTTCGTCTAGCGGTTAGGACGCGGCCCTTTCACGGCTGAAACACGGGTTCGATTCCCGTAGGGGTCACCAACTTCCGAAGTCCGAGTACTTCGAAGTGGTGGCAATGGCGCTGAAAGGTCGGCGTCCTCAACAAAATTTCCGAAATCGCGCGATCCGTCACAGGCCCTGTTGGCCCGTGCCGTGTTCGCGCATGAAAAAGGGCCGGAGCGCGAGCGCTCCGACCCCTCTTCGTCATCAAGGCTCGTGTTAGAAGCGGAAGCCCGCCCGAACGCCGAAGCCCTTGACGTCGCCGACGTCGACCCAGCCGGACAGCAGCGGACGTCCCGTTGCGCCGCCGAGGCCCCCTTCGAGCCGTGCCCAAGTGCCATGAGCGCGGGCACCGATGGTATCCGACAGCAGCCCGTTGCCGACCGTGATGTCGTCGTCGTCACCGAACTCATGGAACAGCTTGGCGCCAACGAACGGAGCCCAGTCGCCCGACCAACCGAGGCGTGCACCGAGCCGGCCGCGAGTGCTGGTGAAGCTGTCGCTGTCAAAATCGATGAAGCCTGCGTTGAAGTCGTCCAGCTTGGTACGAACGTGCGAGATGCCAGCATTGAGGTCGAGCATCGCACCCACGGCCGGAGTCCGCCAACCAATTTCACCGTCGAAGCCGGTGCTGGTCGCATCGGGGTTGGATCCCGGAGCGAACAGCGGGCTACGCAGCTTCACATTATACTTGCTGCGCTTGGCGAGCACACCGCCGTAGAGCCCGGTCGCGCTGCCGAACTGGGCATAAGCGCCGTAGTTCCAGCCTTCGATGTCCAAGTCGGTGCCGCTGTTCATGTCCGTACGGGCATGTTCATAACCGCCGGTCAGACCAGCCGAGAGGTAGCCGCCACTGCGGAAACCGAATTCCACCTGCGCACCCTTGCGGTTCACCTTCACCCGATCGCTGTAGTTGAGATCGGTGCCGAAGACCGTGGCAGTGCGGCCGTTGTCACCATACTTCTCCGAGCCGCCATAGAGCTGTCCGCAGAAGCCGACCGGCGAGGTTGGCGTGCGACCGAAGTCGAGGCGACGGGCCGCGGCGCAGGAAAGCGCTGCTTCCGTCGACGCGTGCCAGCTGTCGGTGATCATCGTCGGCAACGCTGCAACATCGAAGATCGCGGCATTGGGCGCCGAGACCAGGAAGGTGTCGCCACCATCCTGACGGATGGCGAAGTCAATAAGGCCGAGATTTGCCGGACCGTTCAGCGTGAACGGCGTTCCCGTTGCAGTCGCTGCATCGACGATCAGGACGCCGTCCGGATCGATGATCGCAGCGCTTGGCAGCAAGTTGGCGTTCACTCCGGTGGTGCCGCTGGCGTTTCCACCGATGATCAGCCGGTCGGCGGTCAGCCCGCTCGTTCCACCAGCAACGTCGATGCCGAGCGTTCCGCCGGTTCCGACATAGTTGCCCGGCAGGGTCAGCGTGTCATCGGTCACGCCGTCGATCATGGTGATCGTTCCGGCGTTGTTGAACGTTTCGAGACCCGCAAACACGACTGGACCGCCGGTTACCGAGACGGTGCCGCCACCCAGGTTGTTGAACACATCGGCCCCAGCACCAAAGTCGCTGTCACCGAACGCGTTGAACACGCCACCGTTGTTCACAACATCGTCGCCGTCGGTCAGAGCGATGGCGCCGTTGATCCGGCCAGTCCCGCCGACGTTCACCGTCGCCGGCGCTCCGTCAGCGATGATCGCATAGGCATCGCCGATACCCTGCACCACGCCATTAACGTTGACCGTGCTTGCCGTGTCGGATGAAACGAGGATACCAGCGCCTCCGCCCTGTACGGTCGTTCCGGCATTCGTGGTGACCGTAACAGGTCCGCCACTGATCGCGCCGATGCCGACGCCTTCGGTGGACGTCACGTTGCCGGTGGCATTGACCGTCACCGGAGCCGTAGCATCGTCCGCTGCGACGAGGACTGCGCCCACAGAGCCAGCGCCCGTGGAAGACACGGTGCCGGTGTTCACAACTACTGCACCCGGGCCCTGCGTCAGCACTTCGATGCCGATGCTGTTGGCGCCCGTCGTCGTGGTCGTTCCACCAGTGACCGTCGTCGTGCCAGCGGTGTTGAAGACGAAGATGCCGTCGCTGTCTGCCCCGGAGGTCGTGACAGTGCCGCAGGTGAGCGCAAGGTCGCCGTTGGAATCGACGAACACAGCCGTGGATCCGTCACCCGTCGTCGTGACATTGCCGCAGTTGATGTTGCCGCCCGCGATGGGGCCGACCGTCACGAGCCCATAGCTGTTGTCGCCCGCAGTGCTGATCAGCCCAGTGTTGGTGAAATTCACCACCCCGGTCGTGTCGATCGTCACCGCGTCCGCATTGTCCTCCGTCGTGGACGCACCAGCGATGGTGAGGTTCACGTCGTCGGCACCAGCGTTGACCATGATCGCTTCTTGCGAGCTGGCCACCGTGCCAACCGTCAGGCCACTGACACCGCCATTGATGATCAGGCCCTGCGACCCTGCACCCGTGGCGCTGATGTTGCCGAGGGTGCCGCTGACGTCGTCAGCAGT
>JBJMUK010000096.1:0-25554 GCA_045811225.1 Sphingomicrobium sp.
CAAATTCTCGGAAGAGTTTCAGGCCGAATACTTCCGGCAAACCCTCGCGATGGCGGCCAAGATCCCGTTCCTGCGTGGCCTTGCTCCATGGATCCTCAAGGACTTCCGCTCGCCACGGCGGCAGCATCCGGTTTTCCAGCAAGGGTGGAACCGCAAGGGGCTCATCTCCGAGACCGGGCAACGCAAGCCTGCCTTCGACGTGCTCGCCGATCGCTACAAACAGATCGAAACCATATCTTCAGGAGGTGAAAGCCAGTGAGCATATTCGCTCTTAGCCGCCGCGGGCTCATCGGTGGGGCACTCGCAGTTCCGGCGCTCGCCGCTTTGAGCAGCAAGGCACTTGCCGAAACGTGGGCCGAGAAATGGGACCGGGAAATTAAGCAGGATTTCTCGATGCAGGGCCGATATCGCGCGGACAACGAACGTATCATCGCCGCTCACGAGAAGGTAGATGTCGTTTTCCTTGGCGACAGCATCACCGAAGGCTGGAAAGACAAACGGCCGGCGTTTTTCACGCCGGGCCGCGTCGGTCGCGGGATCGGCGGGCAGACGACGCCGCAGATGCTGGTGCGCATGATGCCCGACGTCGTCGACCTGAAACCGAGGGCCGTCCACATCATGGCCGGGACCAATGACATTGCCGGCAACACCGGCGCGATGACGCAAGAAATGACCCGCGACAACATCCGGGCGATGACCGCGATCGCAAGGCACCACAAGATCAAAGTGCTCCTGGCTTCCATTCCGCCGGCGGCCAATTTCCCTTGGCGTGCAGGCCTCGAAACGGTGACGCCCATCCATGAACTGAATACGTGGCTGAAGAGCTATTCGGCTGAAATCGGCGCCACCTATGTCGACTACCATCCCGTCCTCGCCGATGCCGCTGGCGGGATGCTGCCCGGTCTTGCGTATGACGGCGTTCACCCGACGGAGGCCGGCTACGATGCCATGGCGACCGTGATCAATCCGATTCTCGAACGCGCTTTGGCACGGGCGTGAAACTGCTCCTAGCGCTTGCAGCGCTAACGACCCTCGGTGCATCGCCCGCAGCGACCAGGCTCCCAGTACATGTCGGTGGGAGGGTCATCGCCGAGGCGGACGGGAGCATGCGGTTCGGCTGGCCCGGCACTTACTTCGAGGGTCGTTTCCGCGGCACCGGCGTCACGGTGCGGCTTGATGCGCCTGCCGAATATCTTCGCCTGCTCATCGACGGGGAAGAGAAACTGATTCTTAAGCGTCCGGGCGCGGCGCAATTCACGCTCGACGGCCTGCCTTCCGGAAATCACGTTGCGCGCCTGGAGAAGCTCACCGAAAGCCAGAGCGGTGGCGGACAATTCAAGGGGTTCTTCCCGACCGCCGGAGGTCAGCCCCTGCCCGTGCAAGCGCGTGCACGGCAAATAGAGTTCATCGGCGACAGCTTCACCGTCGGCTATGGTAATACGTCACCCGCGCGGACCTGCCCCGGCACTCTCGTGCACGACACGACGGACACGCAGCAGGCGTTCGGCCCGCTGGTCAGCCGGCATTTCGATGCGGACTATCGGGTCAACGCCTTCTCCGGCTTTGGGGTCGTCCGCAACTATGGCGGCGGTTCCGCAGATTCCAGCCTTCCGACCATTTACCCGCGTCTGAAGCCCGACGACGCCACCCACATTGAGACGTCCACCGGGGCCTGGCGGCCGCAGATCATCGTCATCAACCTGGGCACGAACGACTTCTCCACGCCATTGAAGACCGGCGAACGCTGGAAGTCCGATATAGAACTGAAATCGGCCTATCGCGCGCGCTACGTGCAGTTCGTTCGCGACCTTCAGAAGAGCCAGCCGCAGGCGCAGTTCGTCCTGATGGGATCCGACCTGTTTATCGACCAGGTCCGCCAGGTTGCCCGGCAGCTTGCGGGCGTGACAACGAAGCCAATCATCGTCTTGCCGTTCGGCGGCCTGGAATTCTCCGGATGCGACTATCATCCCTCGGTCGAGGACGACCGCAAGCTGGCTCGGCTCCTTCAGGATCAGATCGATCGATTGAACGTCTGGCATTGACGAAGGCTTGCGCTCGACGTCCAGCCCCCTAAGGGCGAGCCACGCCTGCCGGACATCGGCGCGTAGTCACTGGAGATTGGCTTGAACGTCCTCGTCACCGGAGCCGCCGGCTTCATCGGCTCGTCAACTGCAGCAGCGCTAATGGCGCGCGGGGACCGCGTCGTCGGAATCGACAATATCAACGATTATTACGACACGAAGCTGAAGCACGACCGGCTTAAGCGACTGACCAAAGACTATGGCTCAGCATTCGATTTCCGCCGGATCGACTTCTCGGACGCTGAGGCGCTCCGCTCCGGTCTCGAAGGCGCCGAATTCGACCGGATCGTGCATCTCGGCGCGCAAGCCGGCGTCCGGTACAGCATCGAGAATCCGGGCGCTTACGTACAATCCAACCTCGTCGGCCACTGCAATGTGCTGGAAATGGCTCGCCAGCGTGAATCCAGTCACTTCGTCTACGCCTCATCGTCGTCCGTCTACGGCGGGAACACGAATCTCCCGTTCCGGGTCGAGGTCCGCGTCGACCATCCACTCTCGCTCTATGCCGCAACCAAGAAGGCGGACGAGCTGATCACAGAGTCATACTGCAACCTATTCCGGGTGCCCGCGACGGGCCTGCGCTTCTTCACCGTCTACGGCCCGTGGGGCCGCCCGGACATGGCGATGTGGATCTTCCTGAAGGCAATGATGGAGGACCGGGAACTTCCAGTCTTCAACGGCGGCGATATGCGTCGGGACTTCACCTACATTGACGACATCGTCGCTGGCGTCATCGCGTGCCTCGACAATCCGCCGGCCGACAATGGGGAAGCGAAGGCGGGCGGCAGCAACACGCCCCACGCGCTCTATAACATCGGCAACAGCCGCAGCGAGCATCTGATGCGCGTGATCGAACTGCTTGAGCGCCAGTCGAACAAGGAAGCCAAGATTAAGGCCCTGCCCATGCAGCCCGGTGACGTGCAGGACACGTTCGCGGACATCAGCGCGATTGAGCGCGATCACGGCTACACGCCCAAGACGACGATCGATGAAGGCGTGCCGCGGTTCGTAGATTGGTTCCGGCAGTATCACGAGCTCTAAGGCTCGGCTTACTGGCCCTGGATCAGGCCGCGCTCCAGCCGGCCCATCAACGCGCGCGCCGGACTCTGCACCGGTTCTTCGGTTGAATTTCCCTCGTCGAGCCGTTTGACCCGGGCATAGAGGTCAGCGCTCGATGCAATCAGACGTTGGGCCGCAGGGGGAAGCTTTGCAACCACCTCCTGATCACTCTCCTGCGCGCGGCCCAGACGGCGCTCCGGGCGACGCCGATCAGAGCCGTTGATCTCCCCCGACTCGACGGCCTTCTGGGTCAGCAGCCAGGCCACGATGTGCATGATGCGGGTCGTGACCTTCAGCGACTCACAGGCGAAGCCTACGCGCGCGAACGGGTCGAGCTCACTCCGCTCGTCCCGGCCTGCGTCGTCAAAATAGGCACGCGCTTCGTCGGCCAGCAGCAATGCTTCGGTATAGAAGCCATCGATCAGGCGCGGAGCGATCCGCACCTCGGGCTCAACGGGAACTTCTGATTCGTCCATCGCGGTTCAGATTGACATCAATGTTGCAGCAGAGACAACGATCCATTCGGCGTTTCGGTGTACGTAATCCAGCGCGCGTCCCGGCGCGGGACATCAGGCGATAATATCCGGCACGTTTGCGTCGACGATCAGTTGGATCTGGTCCTTCAGCCGCAGCTTCCGCTTCTTCAACCTGGCGAGCTCCAGCTGGTCGGAAACGCCCGATGCAATCAGCGCGTCGATCCTGTCGTTGAGGCTGCGATGCTCCTCTTTCAACGCAATGAGGATCTGGACTGGCTGGTCGTCGTTCATGATTTCAGCCGTCCTTTAGTCGAACTTCGGACGGAACCGAAGCCATAGCCGTGAGCCCGCGAGGGCCCGAACCCACAAGGGGGCAGGTCGACGCGAAGGCTCAAGACAAGCCGCTCGATTCGTGATTTACTGCGTAGGCTGTCACGAACATTCACGAAAGGAATGGCACCGATGGACAAAGGATATGTCGAGGCACTGGAAACCAAGCACGCGGCGCTCCAAGCGAAAATCGACCAGGAAGAGCACCGCCCCCACCCCGACGACGATCTGCTCCATCGATTGAAAAAAGAGAAGCTCCGCCTGAAAGATGCCCTAGTCGGGCATTGAGCGGTTGCCCGCGACGTCAATCGTCGCGGGACACCTTCTCCGTGCGCTCATGCTTTTCCTGAGCTTCGAGCGTCATGGTCGCGATCGGCCGGGCTTCGAGCCGGGCCAGTGAGATCGGCTCGCCGGTTACTTCGCAATAGCCATACTCGCCTTCGTACAGGCGGCGGATCGCGCTATCGATCTTGGCGATCAACTTGCGCTGCCGGTCCCGCGTACGCAGCTCGATCGACCAATCGGTCTCGCTGGATGCACGGTCCGCGATGTCGGGTTCACGCAGGGAGTCGACCTGAAGCTGGGCCATCGTCGCCCGCGACTCTTCGATGATCCCTTCCTTCCAGGCCTTCAGCTTGCGCAGGAAGTAAGCACGGTGCGGATCGCACATGAATTCTTCCTGGTCCGAAGGACTGTAGCCCTCCGCCAGGATCAAACGATCGAACGGTTCGAAACCTTCGTTGTAAATGTCGACAAGTGCAGTCGCCATCGTCCCCTCCCTCCGGAGCGCCGATCGCAACGCGATCTGGCGCAATTACCCGCCGCCTGCTGCGCCGGGCCACCGGTTCAGCCGGAGGCATTAGACTAACTTTCCCCGCGACTTAGCTCGGGTAAGTCGGTCATCCCCAACGGGGCCTATAAATAAGCGGCGGAGCCTTAACAAGAACTGACAAGAAGTTGTCGCGGATAAGCGCAAGCTGTTGCGATTTTAACGCAATTCTACTTGAGCCCTAGGGTTAGCGCTGTTTCCTCCCTGACGCATTAGTGATCAGCTGGTCAGGAAACGCCGTTCGGTTCCTTCGAGAACTAGGGCGGTCAGGCGTCCGCTGGAATAGCAGCCGGTATCAATCCCGATCCGGTTGGCACGCACGTCGGGGGCGTCGGTGATCGTGTGTCCGTGCACCACCGTGAAGCCTTGAGCAACCAGTTGGCGCTGGCCCGTGCTCAGCGCGCTGCAGCGGAGGCGCAATATCGCGCTGGCACGGGTGGAAGTATTGCCGCCCAGTCCCTCAACAAACCCGACCGTGAACGGCCTCCATCAGCAACGGGCGGAACTGCAGGGACAGCTGAGTAAGCTTCAGAGCGATTTCGGCCCGGAATATCCGCCAGTCGCCGCGCTGCGCTCACAGATTGCTGAGTTGGATAAGCAGATCGGCCGGGAACAGGGACGAGTGAGCTCCGGCGTTTCGCAAGACATGGCCGGCCGCTACCGCCAGGCCGTCCAGACCGAGCAGCAGCTCCAGGCCCGCGCCGATGGGCTGAAGTCGCAGTTCCTCTCTGAACATCCATCCAGTTCAACATCATCCAGCGCGCTGTGGACACCAACCGCGCGCTCTATGAAGCCCTGCTCCAGCGCTTCAAGGAAGTCGGGGTTGCCGGTGGCATTGGCACCAACAACATTTCGATCATCGATCGTGCGTTGGTGCCGGGGGCGCCCTTCAAGCCGAACCTGCCGCTGAACGTGCTGCTTGGTGTGATCGTTGGTCTGATGCTTGGCGCGCTCACCGCCTTCATTTTGGAACAGCTGGAAGAAGCCGCAGTGCTACCGGCAGACTTCCAGCGGAAGCTTGGCGTTCCCCTGCTCGGTGCGACGCCGAAGCTGGCGACGACTGGCGACGTGCAGGAAGCATTGCGGGAATCGAAGTCCGCGCTGTCGGAGAGCTACTTCTCTATCCTCACGTCCATCCAGTTCTCGACCACGCACGGTGCCCCGTCGACGATCCTGATGACCAGCTCACAGGCCGGCGAAGGCAAGTCTACGACTTCGCTGGCGTTGGCGCAGGGGTTGGCTGCGGTCGGAGCGCGGGTCCTTCTGATCGACGGCGACATGCGCAATCCCTCGCTGCACAAGGCGCTGGGTCGTCCGCTCAGTGCCGGTCTCAGCAACCTGCTCACCGGCCATGGCGAGATGGAAGAGCTGATCCAGCAGACGCCGACGCCCAATCTGTGGCTGATGATGGCCGGACAGGTTCCTCCCAATCCCGCCGAGCTGCTGTCGACCGACGCCGTCGACCGGATTCTCGCCAAGGCCCGGGGCCAGTTCGACCACGTGGTGATCGACGGCCCGCCCGTGCTTGGCCTCGCCGATGCGCCGCTACTCTCGCGTGCTGCGGAAGGCACCGTGCTGGTGCTGGAAGCGCAGCGCACCCGCGCCACCCAGGCCCGCCATGCAATCGATCGTATCCTTGCGGTTCGCGGCAACGTGATCGGCGCCGTGCTGACCAAGTTCGATATGGCGGGTTCGGGCTACGGCTATGGCTACGACTACGGATACGGCGAGAAATAGGCTCAGTCGGCGGTAGCGTCCAAGGCGAACGGCGGGATCGCGATATCGAAGGCCGTGCCGTCCTCATCGACCATATGGTAAGCGCCGATCATCGAACCTGACGGCGTGTCGAGCGGACAGCCGGATACGTAGTCGAAGCTTCCCTCTGGCGCGATCAAGGGCATTTCGCCGACCACGCCTTCACCATGCACTTCGTGCAAGCTGCCGCGCCCGTCGACAATGCGCCAGCTGCGCGACAGCAATTGCACCGATCTGTCGGACCGGTTCTCAATCCTCACATGATATGACCAGAACCAGCGATCAGCGTCCGGATTGGATTGCTCGGCAAGATAGCTGACCGCCACCCGTACGGTGATGCCGCGAGTTTCCGCGACATTCGGGAATAGCTTGGCGAGGGTGTCGGCCACGGTCACGCAGCCAAGGTAGGCGAGCCGCCCGTGCCGCACAACCGGCGTTCAGTCCAACCCACCAGCACGGCGCAAACGGTCTGCCAGCCGATCACGGGCCTCAACCAGCGGAGCAGAGCGGTCCGTCAGCAGGTCGCGAGCAAGGAAGTGGCCAGTCAGTTCCAGCCCAGCGGCAATGTCCGCCCAGGTTCCGGGTCCGCCTTCCTTCACGAACGCCGGCAAGGGCAGAAGTTTGCCTGCATAGGGCGCGGCCTCCGCCGCACTAACCGCTCGGCCGGATCGTGGACTCACTGCCACCAGCTCGTCCTGGGCACCGCTGACAGCGCAGGCCTCCAAGTCCAGCCCGAACCCAAGCTCGGCTAACAGTAGTATCTCGTAGCGGACCAGTGCTGCGCCCCAGCCGCTGGCGGAGGGTGCTGCCTCGATTGCGCTCAGCAGCCCTTCAAGCGTCGCGTGCAGCCTCGGATATTGTTGGCCCTCCGGAAGGATGGTTGCAGTCAGGGCCGTGGCCCACTCGATCGCTGCTGCTGGAAGCGGCTCGCTGAGCATCTGCGCCCGGCTATGCACGAGTTCGATCTCTGCTTGCGGAAGTTGGCCGTCAGTACGGGACGAAAGGCGAGCCTGCACCACATTCCCGGGTATGAGGATAGGACGCATCCGGCGCCCCCGTGCGCTGCGCACATAGGCGGCCACCAAGCCTTCGCCGCCCGTCAGCAACCGAACGATCGCTCCATGCTCGCCATGGCTGCGGAGGGAGCAGACGGTCGCCTCAGTTTCCAGACGCATCATCAGCCGCGCGGGTGGAAGTAATCGTAGAGCTGCCGCGCCATCGCCTTGCTGATGCCGGGGGCGCGTTCAAGGTCGTCGAGCGCCGCGCCCTTCACCGCCCTGGCAGTGCCGAAGTGCATCAGCAGCGCCCGCTTCCGGTTCGGGCCGATGCCAGGCACCTCGTCCAGGGTCGACGTCGTCAAGCTCTTGGCGCGCTTCGCCCGATGGGTCCCGATTGCAAAGCGGTGCGCTTCATCCCGCAATCGTTGAAGGTAGAAGAGCAGCGCCGAGTTCGGCGGCAGGGTAATTTCGCGCCCCCCAGGCAGGTGGAAAATTTCGCGCCCTTCCCTGCCGTGATGCGGCCCTTTGGCGACGCCAACCACCGGAATGTCGTGGACACCCGCGTTCTCCATCATCTCGCAAGCTGCGCTCAGTTGGCCCTTGCCGCCGTCGATCAGCAGCAGGTCGGGCCATTCGGCGCTGGAACGGTCGGGATCCTCTTTCTCCAACCGTGCGAAGCGGCGCTCCAGCACCTCCCGCATCATGCCGAAATCGTCGCCGGGCGTGACTCCGCTCTTGATGTTGAACTTGCGATAGCTATTCTTGCGGAACCCCTCGGGTCCCGCCACGATCATCGCGCCGGTCGCGTTCGTACCCATGATATGACTGTTGTCATACACCTCGATCCGCTTCGGGATGTCCGGCAGCTCGAAGGTATCGGCCAGTTCGCGGAGCACCTTACCCTGCGTCGTCGCCTCCGCCATGCGCCTTTCCAGCGCCTCCTCGGCATTCCGCTTCGCTTGTTCGATCAGCTTGGCTCGAGCGCCGCGCTGAGGTTGCTCGATTGCGACCTTCCGCTCCGCCCGCTCGCCCAGCGCCTCGGCGACCAGCTCGGAATCCGGCAATGCGCGGTCGAGCAGAATTCGCCTGGGCGGGGGCATGTCTTCGTAAAACTGAACCAGGAAGCTCGAGAGAACCTCGGCCTCAGGCACGTCATGGGTGTGCGCCGGAAAGAAGGCTCGATGCCCCCAATTCTGCCCGCCGCGGATGAAGAAGGCTTGGATGCACATGTGGCCGCCCTTGCAGGCAAGCGCAAAGACGTCGCCGTCGCCCAGCCCTTCTGCGTGAACCGTCTGGCTGCCCTGAATGTAGGTGAGCGCCCGGAGACGGTCGCGGTAAACCGCTGCGAGCTCGAAGTCCCTTGCCTCCGCGGCATCGGCCATCTGCTTCCCGAGCCGCGCCTGTACCCCGGTGGATTTGCCGGCAAGGAATGCCTTCGCGTCGTCGACCAGTTCGCCATAGGCCGCTTCATCGATGCGCCCGACGCACGGCGCAGAGCAGCGGCGGATTTGGTAGAGCAGGCAAGGCCGGGCGCGGTTTTCGAAATAGCTGTCGGAGCAACTCCTCAGCAGAAACAGCTTCTGCAGTGAATTGAGCGTCTGGGTGACCGAGCCGGCACTCGCGAACGGCCCATAATATTGCCCCTTGATGCGGCGCGCCCCGCGATGCTTCTGCACCCGCGGGAAGGCATGATCTTCCCGCAGCAGGATAAAGGGGAAGCTTTTGTCGTCACGCAAAAGCACGTTGTATGGTGGGCGGAAGCGCTTGATCAGCTGCGCCTCCAGCAACAGCGCCTCAGCCTCCGTGCGCGTCGTGACAATGGTCATCGAGCGCGTTTGGGCAACCATCCGCTGAAGTCGCTTGGGCAGTCGGGTCACCTGCGTGTAATTCGTTACCCGGTTTTTGAGCGCGCGCGCTTTGCCTACGTACAGCACGTCCCCCCGAGCATCCTGCATTCGGTACACGCCCGGGCGCGTCGGCAACGTGCGCACGACCTCCCGGATTGCCGCTACACCCGCCTCGATATCCGGCGCCTCGCCCCCACCCTGGACGGTGTAGGTCGCTTTGTCCTCATTGAAACGATCTGCCGCCCCGGGATGTTCGGGACGATCCGCCGGGGTTCGATCCATACCCCCAACCTAATCGCTGAAGCGCCCAGTTTCGAGACTTAGGTCACGGTCTTCTGCTCAATACCTTCGGGAGTCAGGCAGGACGGCCCATGAAGAAGAGATTGGCGTCGCGGGAAGCCTTGTGAACGACCTTCTGTACCGCCCGCGAAGCCCGGCGCTTCAACGACCCACCGGTGGACTCCGAACGCATGCCGCCATGCTCGATCCATTCATAAGCAAAGCGCTTACGGTCGAGCAGCGTACCAAGAGACTTCCGATCGAGTTATTGCACATGTTCGGGCGCACCGAGCAGCGTTCCGGCCGCTCGCGGGATCATGGAGGAGAGATGGACCGAGATTTCCCCGAACCCAGGAATCCTTGCAAATAGATAGCCCGTGTCCGAAAGCAACTCGCGAGCGCGCGCAAGGAACATGGCCGGATCGCGCAGATGTTCGACCACATCCCACATCGTGATCAGGTCGAACTTTCCGTCAAATTGCTCGGTCAGGAAGTCGCCAGCCCTCGCCTTCAGTCCCTCGGCGGTGCAGATCTCCGCGCTTGCCGGAGAGACATCGATACCCTCGATGTTGTAGCCCAGACTTGGCAACACCCATGAACTCTCCAGCGCCGCAACCAACGTCGAGCACTCGCGCAGGAGGAGGAACCCGAGGCACGAATTCGCTCCGAGTGAACTCCGTCACCGCCGCAATAAAACGCTCGTCGGGGCGATAACCGGCGTAGTCGTGGGTGTAGGACGTGTCCTCAATCGCCCGGTGGTCAGTGGCACAATTCGCCATCCATCGATGGCCGCAGGTCCTGCAGAAAGCGATGAATCCACCGGAAGCTTCCGTCGAAGCGCTGCAGGCCGGACAATCCATACGAAAACTCCTGTAGTCTCAGCCTGCCTAGCTGCACAGCGAGAAGCGAACAATGCGGGCGGGTCAGGCGGCGGCCCGCGCCCGCTCCTCTCCGTCCAGAAGCCATTCCACCGCCGCGCGCGCGTGGATTGATGTGGTGTCATAGACTGGGAGGACGTTGGCGCGAACGTCGACCGCAAGGACCAGTTCGGTACAACCCAACACAACCCCCTGCACCTTCTGCTTCTGCAGGCCGGTGATCAAAGTCTTCAGCTTGCGCTGGCTGTCGCGCACGACCCGACCGCCGGCCAGTTCCTCGTAGATGATCCGGTCAACTTCGGTGCGCCAGTCGGATGAAAGTTCGTGGACGATGATCCCCCGCTCTTCATAGGCGCCGCGCGCCCACGGCTCCGTCATCGTGAAACGGGTTCCAAGCAAGGCGATCCGAGTACGGTTGTCCGCCTTCAGGCGTTCGGCGGTCAGCTCGCGAATATCGAGGAGTGGCAGGCCGGTGGTCTCGCTGACCGCCTCGGCGCTCTTGTGCATGGTGTTGGAAGCAAGGAGCAGCCCGTCTACGTCCGCCCCTTTCAGACGCTTCGCTGCTCCGACGATCACTGCGTCGGCGCCTTCCCAGTCGCCTTTGCGATGATAGGAGGCGTAGTCCGTCTCGAAATCCAGGCTCTCGATGACGAGCCTTGCGCTGTGGAGCCCGCCGAGGCGCTGCGCGACACCGCGGTTGATCTGGTCGTAATAGAGCGCGGTTGACGACCAGCTCGCGCCACCGATGATTCCGAGTTTACGCAAGTGCCGCAGTCCCTTTCAATCGCCCACAACCGGCGACCGGCTGGGGGCTTCAACCCAGATGCGATTGAGCGAAGTCCCGGCTAGCCGAGGTTCTTCACGATCTCCTCGACCATTTTCTTGGCGTCCGCGAGGAGCATCATCGTATTGTCGCGGTAGAACAGCTCGTTATCGACGCCCGCATAGCCGACGCCGCCCATGGAGCGCTTCACGAACAGCACGGTTCGCGCCTTCTCCACGTCGAGCACGGGCATGCCGTAGATTGGCGAGCTCTTGTCGGTCTTAGCAGCGGGATTGGTGACGTCGTTGGCGCCGATCACGAAGGCAACGTCGCTCTGTGCGAACTCGCTATTGATGTCCTCAAGTTCGAACACCTCGTCATAAGGCACATTGGCCTCCGCCAGAAGGACGTTCATGTGGCCCGGCATGCGGCCGGCGACCGGGTGAATCGCATATTTCACCCGAACCCCTTTCGCCTTCAGCAAATCGCCCATTTCCCGAAGTACATGCTGCGCCTGCGCAACCGCCATTCCGTAGCCGGGGACGATGATCACCTGTTCCGCTTGTCCAAGCATGAAGGCGGCATCCTCCGCCGATCCACGCTTGTAGGGACGGTCGATGACCTCTCCACCGCCAGCCGCGGCGCTTGCGCCGAAGCCCCCGGCGATGACTGAGATGAAGCTGCGGTTCATGGCCCGGCACATAATGTAGCTGAGGATGGCGCCCGAAGATCCGACGAGCGCCCCGGTGATGATCATCGCGCTGTTGTGCAGCGTGAACCCCATGGCTGCTGCCGCCCACCCGGAATAGCTGTTCAGCATGCTAACCACGACCGGCATGTCCGCGCCACCGATCGGGATGATCAGCAGGAAGCCGATCGCGAAGCTCAGGCCCATGATGGTGAAGAACACCCAGGGTGCCTGATCGCGGGTGAAGTAAGCGATTAGCAGCAGGATCGCCGCCAGCGTGAGCAGGTTGATGACGTGCCGCGCGGGAAGCAGGATCGGAGCGCCCGACATGTTGCCGTTGAGCTTCAGGAACGCAATCACGGAACCTGAGAAAGTGATTGCACCGATCGCAACACCAAGGCCCATCTCGATACGGCTCACCGGAAGGATGCTGATGAACGAAGGGGTTGCGATTGGCGTAATCCGAACAGCAATTCCGAACGCTTCCGGGTTCAGGAAGGCCGCTGCGCCCACCAGCACTGCTGCCAAGCCCACGAGACTGTGAAAGGCGGCTACAAGCTGCGGCATTGCCGTCATCTGGATACGGCGCGCGGTGACTAGGCCAATGCCGCCGCCAATCAGCATCGCACCGATAATCTCAGGCAGGGAGGCTATCTCATGGATCGCCAATGTGGTGGCGACGGCAATCGCCATGCCGGCCATTCCGAAATTGTTGCCTCGGCGGCTGCTCTCCGGGCTGGAAAGTCCCCTTAGCGCCAGGATGAAGCAGATGCCGGCTATCAGATAGGCAAGCAGCACCCAGGATGGCTGCGCGTGTGCGGCCTCCATCACTTGCGCTCCTTTTTCTTGTACATAGCGAGCATGCGCTGGGTGACTGCGAAGCCGCCGAAGATATTAACTGACGCCAATGCCACGCCGACGAGGCCGAGCCACTTTGATGTCGGACTGCCTGCTCCCGCCGCCGCAATCAACGCCCCGACGATGATGACGGAGGAGATTGCATTGGTAACGGCCATCAATGGCGTGTGGAGTGCCGGCGTGACCGACCAAACAACGTAATAGCCCACGAAGCAGGCCAGAACGAAGATCGACAGGATCGAGATGAAGTCCATTTGGCCCCTCTTCGCGAAGTTTGCGGCGTTGTGGCTGGTCCCGCTCGCGCTGTCGAGAGCCACGCTGGCCAGTTTGCGTCAACCGTAACGCGGTTTCCGATTTGATAACCTCTCCTGTGCAATGCGCGAGTGAGCAACCAGCAGGAGCAATGGGCCGGTGCCCTGGGATAAGGCCGACAAGTCGCAGAAATCACCAATCAAGCTTCTCGCTTGGGTGGCGGTGCTTGGCCTGCTGTTCGGGCTGACCGGCTTCGGACAATTGTTCGACGACATCCTCCGCACCGGCCGCAACCGCCTTCACATGCACAAGGCCAGCGGCGACATCGTCCTCGTCAAGATCGATGATCGCGCACTGCAGCAGGTGGGCCGCTGGCCCTGGCCCCGCCGCCACCACGCGGAACTGATCGACAAACTCACGGCCGCTGGGGCAAAGCGAGTCTTCTTTGACGTTCACTTTGAAACTCGCAGCTCGCCGGCCGAAGATCAGCTCTTTGCCGACGCAATTCAACGGGCGGGCAACATCACGCTTCCTGTTCGAGGCAAAACCGGCCCCGACCAGTTCCAGCAGCAGAGCGGGGTTCCTATTCCGCTGCTGCGGCAAGGCGCGCACCTCGCCTCGATCTCGATCGAGTATAATTATCAGAATGCCGTGTGGCACTTGCCACGAGCGGTTGGATTTGAAGGTGGACTGATCCCATCGTTCGCCAGCAGCCTAGCGGGTGCGCCGGCGCGCGATACGAGCCTCTTCACCCCCGACTATTCCGTTGACCCCCGCTCGGTTCCGACGATTAGCGCAGGCGATGTTCTTACGGGGGTACCGCTGGGATCGCAGGTCAAGGGCAAGGACGTCCTGGTCGGCGCAACTTCCGAGGTGATGGGGGATCTCTACTTCATCCCGGGCATCGGTAAGCTTGGCGGCGCTTATGTCCAGATCGTGGGCGCCGAGACGCTAAAGGCGGGCAAGCCCGTGAGCGTCGGCTGGATGGCGCCGTTCATCCTGGCCTTCCTGATTTCTGCTGCTGCGGCACTGTTCACGCGCGGCACTCGGCAAGCCATTCTGCTCACGGTCACAGTCGGCATCTTGCTCATCGTTCCGGTCTTCCTGGAGGCGCGGCTCATCACCGTCGACATCGCGCCGGCATTGTTCGTGACGCTGACCACTTGGGGCGCCATTGTATGGAGGCGGTACCGCAGGGACGGCGTAACGAACGCGGTATCTGGTCTCCCCAATCTCGCCGCCCTCAAGATGTTCAGGAAAGGTCGCGACCAAGCCCTCAACGCAGCCCGGATTCTCAATTATGCGGAGGTCGTGGCCAGCTTGCCCGCCGAGGCCGAGCGAAATCTTGTCGACCAGATCGTAGGCCGTCTGACCGTTGGTGCACCGAACAAAGTGATTTATCACGGAGACGGCGGAATCTTCGCGTGGTTCGAAGATCCGCCGATGGCATTCGGGCACCACATCGATGCCCTCCACACGCTCTTCCGCAACCCTGTGCGCGTGAACGGCCAAGTCATTGATCTGTCCGTCACGTTTGGTGTTGAAATCGGGAGCGGCAGATCTCTGCCCAACCGCCTAGCAAGTGCGCTGGTCGCGGCCGAAGAAGCTGCGCACGATGGGCTAAAGTGGAAAATTCACGATCCAGAGAAGCTTAGCAATGCTTCCTGGAAGCTGTCCCTTCTCAGCCGCCTCGATCAAGCGATCGACGAGGGTGAAGTCTGGGTCGCGTATCAGCCCAAGCTTGACCTGGCGACGCAGCGGATCATCGGCGCCGAGGCCCTCGCCCGTTGGACTCACCCTGAGAAGGGACCGATCGCGGCGTCTGAGTTCATTGCCGCCGCCGAACAGCACGATCGTATTGGCAAACTGACGGACTTCGTGCTCGATCAGGCAATTGGGGCAGCGGCATCGATCAACGCCTCACGTCCCGAGTTCCATATCGCGGTCAACCTCTCCGCACGGTTGCTCGCCGACAAGGAACTTAAGGTGCGGCTAACGGAAATGCTGCTGAAGCACCGCTTGGAGCCGCAACATCTGACGCTCGAACTAACGGAAACTTCCGCTCTGGGCAGCGGTGAAGCACTCCAGGTGCTCGCGAGCCTTCGCGATCTTGGTGTCCAGATCTCCATCGATGACTACGGCACCGGTTTGTCGACCTTGGACTATCTGAAGAAGGTGCCTGCAGCTGAAATCAAGATCGACCAGAGTTTCGTCAAAGGATTGACCGACAATCGTAGTGATCGCGTCATGGTGCAGTCGACGATTGCGCTCGCCCATTCGCTCGGCCGGATCGTCGTCGCAGAAGGCGTAGAACGGCGCGACGTCCTCGATGCCTTGATTGCAATGAAGTGTGACGTGGCACAAGGCTTCATCATCGGCCGGCCCATGAGTATCAACAGTCTCGTTCGCCGTTTAGCTTCCGACCGCAAGAGATCAGTGGCCTAAAAATACTGAATCGTTTGATAACCATATCGATTAGGGTTAACGTCCTCCCTGACTGCCGAATCGCAGCCAGACAGGGGACGTTTGATGAAGAAGCAGGTTCAGACCCGCTGGAGCTTTTGGAACTGGCTACTTGGCTCAGGCTCGGGGAACACCGGAGCAGGTGGCTAAGGACTAGATCACCGGCCTAGAGGACGGTGTGTTTTCCAATTAGTTCAAGCGTTTGATGAAGCCGTCTACTGCAAGTAGGCGGCTTTTTCGCTGCCTGACTTCCTTGACCCACCAATCTGCGGTTTGAAGTTCGCGTCGAAGCTATAACCAGCTGTACGGCGACCGTCCGCCGATTCGAATCGCCCCCGAATCACTGCGAATCATGGTAAAGATTTCATGGCGGGATTCGGCGATTCGCCGCTAGGTGCGGGCATGTTGCGCCAGGAAAATGCACTTCTGACCGTTCGAACCCCGCTTCAGGGACTGCACGAAATCACCCCGCAAATTGCCGATTGGAGCGCTTCCACCGGCCTTAATACCGGTCTGCTCACCATCTTCTGCCGGCACAGTTCGGCATCGCTGCTGATCCAGGAAAATGCGGCGCCAGCAGCTCGCCGGGATCTCGAAGCGTATTTTGCCAGCCTCGCCCCGGAAGGCTCAGTTGCTTACACGCACAATGACGAGGGTCCGGACGATATGCCCGCGCACCTTCGGACCGCACTCACGCAGACAAGCCTGTCCATCCCGGTCGCCAACGGCCGAATATTACTTGGCAGATGGCAGGGCATCTTTCTGTTCGAACACCGCCGCGATCCACACGATCGCACGCTGGCGCTCCACCTCATCGGCGACTGAGCGTCAGCGGCGGAGAACACCCTTGGCCAGGATCTGCTGGATTCCCGGCAGGTCCGATCCGCGGCCGACCTTGATCTCCAGCGGGTGTGGAGTGCTGCTGATCCAGACCTTCAGGTCAGCATCCAGGTCGAAGGTCCCCGCTGTCTCAAGGCTGTACCGGACGATCGAGCGATATGGGATGCTCGTTACTTCGACCTTCTTGCCAGTCCATCCCTGGATGTTGATCAGGCACAGCCGATCGTTCGTCAGGAATACGATGTCCCGGATGGTCTTGAAAGCGGCGAGGATATGCTCGTCATCGAGCAACAGCGCGCCATACTTCTGGTCAATCTCGGAAATGCTGGCTTCCGTCGCCGCGAACAATCCCATGGATCAGCTCGCCAGACGCTCGTGAACGACCTTGCCTTCGCCGGTCAGTCGAATGCTCTTCACGATTTCGTCGTCGTCCGGGAGAACCGGTGCACCCGCGTCCTTGTCCCAGAATGCGCTGAGGAAGTTGTACAGATTACGCGCGAACAGTGCGGAAGAGTCCGCCGCTAGGCTTCGGGCCAGGTTGCTTGCGCCAATTACGATGACGCCATGACGCCGCACATTTTCACCAGCGACACAGCCTTCCACGTTGCCTCCCG
This sequence comes from Sphingomicrobium sp., assembly GCA_045811225.1. Classification (GTDB taxonomy): domain Bacteria; phylum Pseudomonadota; class Alphaproteobacteria; order Sphingomonadales; family Sphingomonadaceae; genus Sphingomicrobium. Next base: position 17,011 of record JBJMUK010000096.1, read on the forward strand.
CGTCGGCGGCGAGATCGACAACCACGCTCCCGCTGCGCATCGTCGCCAATTGCGCATCGCTGATCAGCCGTGGCGCCGGTCGGCCAGGAATCAACGCAGTCGTGATAACCAAGTCCTGCTTGGCGATGTGACTGGAGACGAGTTCCGCCTGCGCAGCCTTATATTCGTCCGACATCTCGCCGGCGTAGCCGCCCTGCCCTTCGCCTTCGATTCCGGCCACGTTCTCAACGAAAATGGGCTTGGCGCCCAACGACTGGATCTGTTCCTTCGTTGCTGAACGGACATCCGTGGCACTGACCTGCGCGCCCAGGCGGCGGGCCGTTGCGATTGCCTGCAGGCCTGCAACGCCGACACCCATCACGAACACCTTCGCAGCGCTGACCGTACCGGCAGCAGTCATCATCATTGGAAAAGCACGTCCATAAGCCGCCGCACCATCAATTACGGCGCGATAGCCCGCGAGATTCGACTGCGAAGACAGGATATCCATTGATTGGGCCCGGGTGATGCGGGGCATCCATTCCATCGCGAGCGCCTGCAGCCCTGACTTCGCGTAGGCGTCCACCGCTTCCGCCCGGCGCACCGGGTCGAGCGCACCGACCAGCAGCGCGCCCTTCTCTAGGCCACCAAGCTCGGCCGCCTCGGGGCCGTTGATGCACAGGATGATGCCGGCACCGTTCAGCGCATCGGCGCGGCTGGTGACCGCAGCACCGGCGGCGCCGAATTCCTCGTCGCTGATGGACGCGCCGGCTCCGGCCCCCTGCTCCACCGCAACGCTGGCACCCAGCGCGATGAACTTCTTGACCGTTTCAGGGATCGCGGCGCAGCGCGTCTCGCCCGCTGCCGTTTCCTTGAGGACCGCGATCTTCATCTGCGGCTTACTTACTGATGATCACGAGGACGAGCATTGCGACGATGAAGGACACGATTGCGCCCCACTTCAGCATGTAAGTGAAGCCGGAATAGTCGCGCACATGCGCCTGAAGATCGCCGTTTGCATGCTCGTTGGTCGTGGGTTCGAGGGCCATCTTTGAAATCCCTTTTTGGCTGCACCAGTCTTTGTGTTGGACGCGTCCATAACAAGCCTGTCCGACAGTCCCAAGCCTTTAAGCGCCCCTTTACATCTCGCCCTTATGACCGAGGCGCAGGGAGCGCTGAGGAATGGCAGACCAACGAATCCGTTCGCTTCTATTGGTAGATTCGAACGCTGCGGAGCGAAGGCTCGTTGCGGCGACCGCGGCACGCGTGGGCTGGAGCGTGGTCAACGCTGCCGACGACGAGACCGCCGTTGCACTCCTTCAGGGGCCACACGGCCGCGAAGTTCAGGCAGCGCTTCTCGGAACATGGGATGCCGATGCCGGTCCCACTCTCATCGATGCACTCCGTTGCGTCCGCCCGAAGCTGCCGGTGATCGTGCTTTCCGGCGACTCAGTCTCCGTCGCGGTGGAGGCCATGCGCGCAGGCGCGACGGATTTCCTCGCTCGCCCGGTCGCTCCAGAACGGCTTCTCGAAGCGCTCGCCGCCAATGCCGACCGGCGCCGCGCCGCGGGTGAACTGGCACCGATGGCCGAGAAGATTGCTCCGGCTCTGTCGCTTGAGCAGTTAATCGGCTCAGGCCCCGAATTCCGGTCGGCCCTCGCCGTCGCCGCCAAGGCGGCCCGCAGCCGTCTTCCAATCTTGATCATCGGGGAGCCGGGTACCGGCAAGGAAACCTTCGCCCGCGCAATTCACACCGCCAGCCTCCGTGCCCGCGGGCCATTGGTAGAAATCGACTGCAAGTCGGTCCCAGCCAACATCGTCGACAGCCACTTGTTCGGACACGAAAAAGGCGCGTTTGCGGGAGCATTTGACGCCAAGGCAGGCAAGCTTCTCGAAGCAGACGGGGGCACGCTCCTGCTGGACGATATCACTGCACTGCCGATCGAGACGCAGCAACGGCTCGACCGTGTCCTTGCAACCGGCGAGGTACGGCCCGTCGGCTGCAACGGAAGCCACTCGGTCGACATTCGGTTGATCGCAACGTCCAGCCGGACATTTCCTCCAGAGTTCGACAGCGGGCTCTCCGATCGCATCTCGGCAACGACCGTGGTCATACCGCCGTTGCGGGAACGCAGCGGCGACATTCCTGCGCTCGCCCGGCATTTGCTGACCCGCTTCTCGGAGCAGGTCGGGCTTCGCACCTTGTCGATCGGCAATGACGCGCTTGCGGTGCTCATGCGCTATGGATGGCCGGGAAATGTCCGGCAGCTTGCGGGTGTGCTGTTCCGTGCTGCACTTCAGTGCGACGGATCGTCACTCACGGCCGATCACTTCCCGCACATCGCCATCCAATTGCGCTTCACCGGCCGCACGACGGACCGTACGCCGGACATCAGCGTCGCCAGCAGCCAGGCCGCCCTCGCCGGCAGCCCCGGCGTCACCTTGTTCGGCAGCGATGGTCATCTCCGACCCATGGACGAGATCGAGGCGGACATCATCCGCCTGGCGATTGGCCACTACAGAGGACGAATGACCGAAGTGGCCCGCCGCCTTGGGATCGGCCGCTCCACGCTCTATCGAAAGCTTGGCGAACTCGGCATCGACACCGCTGCCTGAGCGTCTAGGTTCGCTGTATGCGGACCCTGTTCCTGATTGCCCTCGCTTGTCTCGCTGCTTGCGGCCAGGAAGCCGAAGCGCCTGCGTTCCCGAAATCGGCGTGCGAGCTTCACAGCTTCGAGGGGAGCAATTTTACGCTCTGCTCGGAGAGGTCCGGGAAGATCGAGATCCGTAGCGCGGCCAAAGACGGCACTCCCTTCCGAAGCTTCGCAGCGCTGGAGACGGCGCTGGGACCTCGTGCCAAACGTGTGGCTTTCGGCATGAATGCCGGCATGTTCGATCAGGAAGGTCGCGCGATCGGCTTGCTGATTGAGGATGGGAAGCAGCTTCACCCGCTCAACCGTCGCAAGGGCGGCGGCAACTTCCACCTGATGCCGAACGGGGTGTTTGCGGTCCGGCGCGATGGCCAGGCCGAAGTCGTCACGACCGACGCCTTTCAGCTGAAGCCGGATATTGTCTTCGCAACGCAGTCGGGGCCTATGCTGGTCATCGACGGCAAGCTCCACCCCAGGCTCGATAGGGACGGAACGTCGCACTACGTCCGCAACGGCGTTGGCATTGGCCCCGACGGCAAGCCCGTATTCGTAATCAGCAATGACGAAGTGTCGTTCGGAAAGCTGGCTCGCTTCTTCCGGGACGGACTGAAGGTCAAAAACGCACTCTATTTCGATGGTTCGATCAGTTCGCTGTGGGACCCGGTGAACGGTCGGCGCGATGCCGGAGTGCCGGTTGGTCCGATGGTCGTCGCGTTCAAAGCCGAGGCGTCAGCGCCTGATCCCGAAGTCCCCGCCAAACCTTGATCGCCTGCGCCGTTTCCGGAACGTCATGCACTCGGACAATCTGCGCGCCCTGCTCCACCGCCTTCAGCGCGAAGGCGATGCTCCCGCCCAGCCGCTGATCGGCCGGCGCTTCGTTCGACAATGCGCCGATCGTGCGCTTGCGGCTGGCGCCGAGGACGATCGGGCAACCCAGCCCGTGCAACATCGCCAAGCCGTTCATGATTTCCAGATTGTGCCCCACATTCTTTCCGAAGCCGAAGCCCGGATCCACCAGGATTCGTGAACGGTCCACGCCCGCTGCCACGGCCTGGCGGATCCGTTCTTCCAGCCACAGGAAGACTTCGACGAGCACGTCCGAATAGGCGGGCGTGTCCTGCATCGTCTCCGGCGCGCCCTGATGATGCATCAGCACGACGGGCACGCCCAGCGAAGCGGCGGCCTGCGGCGCCTGGGGTTCGTAGGTGAGACCCGAAACATCATTGATCATCCGCGCGCCGGCCGCGACCGCAGCGTGCATCACTTCCGCCTTGCGAGTATCGATCGAAACCGCTGCGCCGCTTGCCGCAAGCTGCCGGATCACCGGCACGACCCGTTCGATTTCATCGCCTTCCCAGACCGCCTTCGCGCCCGGACGCGTCGACTCACCACCGACATCGATGATCGCCGCGCCCTGCGATGCCATGTCAGCGCCGGCACTGGCGGCGTCTGCCGAGTTCTCGAAGCGACTCCCGTCGGAAAAACTGTCGGGGGTCGCATTGATGATCCCCATGACCTGGGGCTGGTCGAGCCGAACGGTGCGCTCGCCAAGCTGCAGGGCTGCTCGCGGCGAGGTCAGCGCTTGCCATTCCGCCGCCATTGAATCGCCAAGGCGTTGCTCGATGCCCGAGACTGCGACGAGTTCGCTACCGGTGCGCTTTGCTCCGTCCCAGGAGATCAGCTCGACGGCCGAGAACCAGTTCAATCCACCGGCAAGTCGCGCGACCTGTCCGTCAAATCCGAATGGTGAATCAACGAAGCCCGTCGGGCGAAGGAGCGTGCGCATGCGCTGCTATCGCGCGGAAAGATGCTGCTGACGCAGCGCGTCGATGGGCTTCAGCTCCCCACCCTGTTCGACATGCCAGAAAGTCCAGCCATTGCAGGAAGGTGCGCCCTGCAGTGCCGCGCCGACTTTGTGAATCGAACCAAGGTGCGGTGCGCATTCCAGCGAGCCGTCGGCGCAAACCTTAGCGGTCCAGCGGCGCTTCGAGTCCGTCAGGAAGCTGCCCGGCGAGATCATCCCGCTTTCCACGAGCAAGCCGAACGCGACACGCGGCTGGCTGCGCTTGTCGACGACGACCTGCATTGCGCTCTCATCGAGTGGCAGGGTCGAAGCGATCCGCGCGTTTGCGACCTTGATATAGTCACGTTCGCGCTCGATGCCGATCCATCGGCGGCCGAGGCGGCGCGCGACCGCGCCGGTCGTGCCGGTTCCAAAGAACGGGTCCAGTACGACATCACCCGGCTTCGTGCAGGCGAGCAGAATCCGGTAGAGTAAGGATTCCGGTTTCTGGGTCGGATGGGCTTTCTGGCCGTCCTCACCCTTCACCCGCTCGCTGCCGCTGCAAATTGGAAGCACCCAGTCTGACCGCATCTGCAGGTCGTCGTTCAGCGCCTTCATTGCCCGATAGTTGAACGTGTAGCGGGCCTTTTCGTCCTTCGCGCACCAGATCAGTGTCTCGTGGGCGTTGGTGAAACGCGTGCCGCGAAAGTTCGGCATCGGGTTCGACTTGCGCCACACGATATCGTTGAGGATCCAGAAGTCGGCGTCCTGGAGCAAGGATCCAACGCGATAGATGTTGTGGTAGCTGCCGATCACCCAGATCGTGCCATCATCCTTCAGTATGCGGCGTGCCTCCGCCAGCCACTCGCGCGTGAAATCGTCATAAACTGCAAGGCTGTCGAACTTGTCCCATTCGTCGTCGCAGGCATCGACGCGCCCGCCCTCCGGACGGAACAGGTCGCCTCCCAGCTGAAGGTTGTAGGGGGGATCGGCGAAGATCATGTCCACGGATTTCTCGGGGAGCCGCGCCATTTCGGCAATGCAGTCTCCCTGAAGGATCTGGTCCAGCGGAAGCACCCGTGCAGCCTTCGCAGCCGGGCGCACTCGCGCCTGCTGCTCGCCGATATGCGCGACTAGATTCATGAGACCCCCTCGAATTGGACGCGGAAGGTGAGTCAGCCCGGACTCGCGGTCAAGCGCGCGAAGTGCGCCAGATCGCGGAAGAGGACCTAACGCTAGGCGGCCGCAGCGGGCGGCGGCACCATATATTGAGTCTGCGCGGACTCCCGGGACTCCACAGCTTGTGGGTGTGGCCCGGAGGACTCGTTTAAGGAGATTTCGCTGAATATCAGTTCCTGCTCAGTCCCGCGGGCCACGATCTCACGCACGGGGGCAAAGCTGCGACGGTGCAGGGGAGTAACGCCCAGCGCGTCCAGCCCTCGATAATGCTCGGGCGTTCCATAGCCCCGATTGGTCTCCCAGCCGTAGCCGGGATGCTGCCGCGCATACTCCGCCATCATGCGGTCGCGAGTGACCTTGGCGATGATCGAAGCTGCAGCAATCGATCTGCATTTGGCATCGCCTGCGACAATCGCCTTGGATGGTCGCTGCCAGCGAGGCGTGGCATTGCCGTCGACCAGCACCCAGGCGGGCTCCAGGCCAAGGGCCTCTACCGCGCGAGTCATCGCCAACATCCGTGCCCAATAGATGTTGATCGTGTCGATCTCTTCTACGGTAGCGATCCCGACCCCCACCTTCGCGCATTTCAGCAGTTTGGCGTAAAGAGCCTCACGCTTGTCGAGCGGCAGGTTCTTTGAATCGTCGATTCCGCGCGGGAAGCATTTGCGGTCCAGGATCACGGCTGCAGCAACGACCGGGCCAGCAAGCGGCGCGCAACCCGCCTCATCCACGCCGGCGAGCGGCTCCGGATACGGCAGTTCGAGTTTGAAGCAGGGCCTCCCCATGGCGCCAAGTTTATTGGGACCGGCGCCAAGCCGCTAGAGGCGCAGAGGAAATTATTCCTGTTCGCTCATCCGCCAGGGCGGAAAGCGACGAGCCTCGCCGGCCTTGTACATGAAGATGATATTGCCGTCGGGATCGCGCAGCCGCGCCTCGCGCCACATCCACGGCTGGTTGCGCGGACCGTGCTCGAAGGGGATGCCGCCCCGTGCCAGTTGCTCGACACGCTCATCAAGGTCGTCACACTCGAAATAGACCGCCGTAGTTGCCGATATCTTCTCGTCGGGATCGGCCTGGATCGAGAAGGTCGCGCCGCCCGCCGTCTGGAAGCGGGCGTAGCCGTTCTCAACGCTGTCGACGATCTGCCGGAGGCCGATGGCCCGATAAAATTTCACTGCTTTTTCGTAGTTGGTGACGGTGACCGTAACCTGATTAAGGCGTGGCCCCTCGCCTACATCGAGCCGGACCGCGCCCTGGCCGATTGGTCCTGATCCGGCGCCCAGGCCGGGCGCCTCCCGAAGCGCGATGCGCACGAATTCGCGTGCGCTTCCCACGGCGCTCGACAGCGAGTCGCCCTTGGCGAGGAAATAAGCGATCCCGCTTGCGAGCGTGCAGCCGGTGCCGTGCGTATGCTCGGTGGCAATGCGCTGCCCCTGCCAGCTGGTCATATTATCTTCTTCGATGAGCGCATCGGCGAGCGCGTCACCTTCCTCGTGCCCACCCTTGATCAACACTGCACAGCGGTGATCGGACACCAGGTGCAGAGCGCCCGCGACCGGATCCTCGTCATTGGCAAGACGCGACAGCTCCGGAAGATTTGGCGTCAGCAGTGTCGCAAGGCCCATCAGACGTCCAAACGCGGCCACCGTAGGCTCATCTGCGAGTTCGGAGCCACTGGTGGCGACCATGACCGGATCGAAGACGATCGGAAGGTCGGGCTGGTCCTTGCGAAGCTGTTCCAGCCGCTCGGCGACCACATTCGCGGTGAATGCACCCCCGATCATGCCGATCTTCACTGCGTCCACGCCGATATCGCTCACCACGGCATCAATCTGCGCAAGCACCACTTCGGCGGGCACGGGGTGCACGTTGGTTACGCCGGTAGTATTCTGTGCAGTGATTGCAGTGATCGCCGTCATTGCGTGCCCGCCCAGCATCGTGACGGTCTTGATGTCGGCCTGGATTCCGGCACCGCCGCCGGAATCAGAACCGGCAATGATCAATATTCTGGGAATGGCGTTCGGCATCCCTTCCCCTTAGCTCAGAATGGTTAAGCAGCCGCAACGGCCTCGCAGATGTCGTTGACGAGCCGCTCCACCAGCACTGGATCGTCCCCTTCCGCCATGACGCGGATCAGCGGTTCCGTTCCCGACCTCCGGATGACGAGGCGCCCACGGCCATCCAACGCGACCTCCGCAGCGGCAATCCGTTGTTTTACTGAATCACTCTCCAGCGGAGCGCCCCCTTCGAACCGGACGTTCTTGAGCAGCTGCGGAACCGCTTCGAACTGGTTGAGGGTTTCGCTGGCGGGCTTTCCACCCTCGACGAGTGCCGCAAGCACCTGAAGCGCCGCGACCAGGCCGTCTCCCGTGGTGGCATAGTCGGTGAGGATGATGTGGCCGGACTGCTCACCACCGACGTTGCAGCCATGCTCCCGCATCGCTTCCAGGACATAACGGTCACCCACCTTCGTTCGAAGCAGCTGCAGGCCCTCGTCGGCAAGCTTCCGTTCGAGGCCAAGGTTCGACATCACGGTTGCGACGACCGCCCCGCCCGTCAGTGCTCCCCGCCGCTGGCAGTCGAGCGCGATCAGCGCCATCAACTGGTCGCCGTCGATCAGTCGTCCGCGCTCATCGACGACGATGAGGCGGTCCGCATCGCCGTCCAGCGCCAGGCCGATGTGCGCACCGCTAGCGACGACCGTTTCCTGCAGCACTTGCGGGTGTGTCGACCCGCAACCGTCGTTGATGTTGGTGCCATTTGGCTTCACCCCAAGCGGGATGACATCGGCGCCGAGTTCCCACAGCGCCTCCGGTGCGACGTGATAGGCAGCGCCATTGGCGCAATCGAGGACGATCTTCAGGCCGTCGAGCCGGAGCGTGTCGGGAAAGGTCGACTTTGCGAAGTGGATGTAGCGGCCGCGCGCGTCGTCGATGCGCTTGGCGCGGCCGA